>JALGXY010000224.1 GCA_029824495.1 Fimbriimonadia bacterium | reverse complement strand
AACCTCCTGAGCGAGCCGGATGCACGGCTGATCGACTGGCAGCTGTTGCCTGGGGAACAGGACGTAGGGATCCGCAGCAGCGACCTCGATACGGAGTACAAGGTGCAGGCGGAACATGTAGCCGTGCCGCTGGCCGCTCCAGGCAGCCTCTACATGGTCTATCGAAACATGAAAGGGGTCGCAGCGAAGTCGATCTCGACCGATTCTGGATGGACCTGGAGTGTGCCTGATGCGGCGAGATTTGCCGATGGGAGGGTGATCAAGAATCCGCGTGCCAACGTCAAGGTCTGGCGGACAAAAAATGGCCGCTATCTTCTCTGGTTTCACAATCACGGCCGCATCTCCAACTTCGGTTTCGACGGCCGCGATGTGGCCTGGCTCTCAGGAGGAGTCGAGGTCGATGGAGACATCGTTTGGGGTGAGCCTGAAATCGTCCTTTATGATCCTGAGCCCACGACTCGTTTCAGCTACCCGGATCTGGTCGAGCAGGATGGTCAGTTTTGGCTCACGGAGACCAACAAGAGCACGGCCAGAGTTCACGCTGTTCCGACTGGGTTGATCGAAGCGCTCTGGAATCCGCAGCTGCCCGAGGATCGGCCGATTTGGACGTCAAAGGATCCGTCATCTGCGCGGTTTGACGGCAGCTTTACGCTCGATCTGAGCCTGGAGATCAAGCGCTTTGAACCTGGCGCTCTTCTGTTCGATTCGCGAGGAGCAGGCGGAGCTGGTCTCCGCGTTGAGACCACCGAGGACCGCGCTGTGCGCCTGTCGATGTCTGACCAATCGGGCCGGTCGGTTGATTGGGCCAGCGACCCTGGTTCTGTGGGCGAAGCAAGACACTCTGTTGCGGCCATTGTCGACACTGACGCTAAGGTCATCAGCTTCGTGGTTGACGGAAGGCAGAACGACGGCGGCGAGCATCGGGACTACGGCTGGCAAAGATTCACGGCCGAAGAGCTGTCCGAGTTGGGTGACCTTGATGGCTGTCGTTTGAATGATTCGGTATCCGAAGCACAGGTCTACGATCGAGCCCTTCTAACCTCAGAGGCTGTGGCGCTGCACCGATCACGCCATTGAATTAGGTGATGCCCGCATAAGGACGAAGGAGGGGAGCCTTAGCGAGCCGACTGTACAAACAGAAACACGCCGCTCTTGTTTGCCGTCACGATATCGAGGAGTTCATCTCCGTTGACATCAGCGACCTCGAACTGCGTCCCGACGCCAGAGTCTTCGTCGATCATGTGCCGCTCCCACTTCGGCCCTGCGGCTGTCTCAACGAGCTCGTAGCGAACCACCCAATGCGGCTCTTCTGAACCGACATCAACCCCGGGTGGGTGCCCCCATTTGCGCTTTCCTGTGATCAGATTTGTGCGGCCATTCAGCTCAGTCAGGCATGCGGAGTGGGTCACCGAAATCGTCTCGTCGATGATCCTGGTCTCAAACCGATCGTCAACGGGCGCGTGCTGCCAGACGCCGCGGGCGTGGGCTGAGGTCGAAAGCACCGTTCCTTCATGAGCCAGCATATGAGCGCAGTCCATCCCCAGATCGGTTTCTATGTAGCCCCAAATCCCGTCACCTTCCGGACGGACGTAGTAGCCGTCCTTCGTGAGGATCTCATTCTTGTCGTCTCCCGTCAGATCTCCGACGCCTAAACCGTGAGAAAACCTCTGCGATCCGGCACCGCCAGGCTCGCTTACGTCGTGGCAAATCCACTCGGCATACGGGTCCTCCGCAGGTTCAAACCAGGCCATCTTCGAGTCGTCGTAGCCCATCACGAGCACCTTCTTGCCGTCCCCAAGAAGGTCGACATAGAGCGGGCTCTCGTTGCAGGCGCTGCGCCAGATCGGGTGGGCTTTCCAATGCCCAGATTCACCCTTGGGGTTCTCCCGCCAGATCGCTTTCTGTCCCGGCATACCGATCACGATCTGGTCGGTCCAGCCGTCGCCGTTCAGGTCGGCTGCCCAGTTGTGAAAACTGGTGCTCCACGCTCGTTGGATATCGATTTTCTGAAATGGTGCGATCTCGTGTACGGTCCAGTCCGGAGCCTCGTACCAGGCGCTGCCGGCCATGATGTCGAGCCTGCCGTCCTTGTTGACATCCGCGACCGCGATGCCCTCAGAGACAAATCTCGTATCGAGCACAACCTTCTTGAACTGAATGTTGCTGACAGATCCTGTGTCAACCGAATCTGCACGGGCGGTCTTGTCCCCGAGCAAGACAGCCATCGCTGCGGTGACAAGCAGTGCCGCCAGCCCACCAAAAGAGGGTCGCATCAACAGACATTACCACGGGCGTTTATGCTGGAGAGCAGCGGCTGTCGAGTCCGAAGTTTCTGAGCTGGCCAGACAAAGGCCCGCTGAACATCTAGACCAAAGTCGAGCGGCAGGATTTGGATGTTCAAGGCCCAACCTGGCATAAATGGACTCATGGAACCGAAAGTAGAGGTTGTCGAACTGACACCAGAACGGTTCGATGCAGCGGTTGACTGCTGTGTTCGGGCGTTTGCAGACAGTCCGATATTCGAGTATTTCTTTCCCAGCACTGAGCCGAACAAGATGCAGCGTCTGAATGCGGTCTTCGACTTTGCAAACCGCAGCCGGGAGATCACCGGGGAGCCGATGTTCTGCCTGCTGGCCGACGGCGAACTCGCCGGTGTCACTCACCTGGCGGGGACCAAAGAGATTGCGCCTGATGATCGAATCGGCGAGCTCTGGATGCAGCACGATCCGATCATGGGTGAGGCGGTGGACAAGCGGTTTGACGCGTATATGGACGTCAAGGTGAGGAACAGGCCAACAAGCGATCACATCTATGTTGTTGCACTG
>JALGXY010000223.1 GCA_029824495.1 Fimbriimonadia bacterium | reverse complement strand
GTGTAAGCCTGAGTCATTTGTATCCATGGATTCGAAGGTGCCAGTTGGCGAAGTGTTAGCTCACGACAGTCTGAGTGCTTTTATGGCAGACCAAGTGCAGAGCGTGCTGTCGGATGTTTTGAGAGGAAGTTACTATGATCTTTATCAAGAAATATCAAAGAGGCTTGGTATTCGCTTGGACATGTCTCCCTATTATATACAGAGAGTTCTGGAGGCAGTACAGCGTAGACATTTAATCTTACATAATGGAGGTATTATTAATTAGCAATACATCAACAAATGCAATGAACATGGTGTTGTTGCGTTCTCCGAGGGGGCGATTGGCGATGATGTTAAGTGTGATGCGGCCTACTTGTTGGATATTTTGAGGTGTTGTGAGGCGGTTGGTTCGTGCTTAACGTCTTATTTGTTGACAAAACTTAAAGTCTCGGGTTGGGAAGATTGCGATCCGATTATTCAACAGAGGATCTACGAGTTGCTTGATAGTGGCCGTTCCGCTAGCGTTGTGTTTCAGGGGGAGATACTCAGGGATAGAAGGAACAGCCTTGGTGAGTATTTGAGGCTGGCGAACATTGTCAATATCGCGTTTGCATTGAAGCGCTTGGACAAGCTAGATGAAGCGGCAGCAGTAGTTGAGGGTGAGGATTGGACGGCTTCGAGGATTGACTTTCAGATAGCTTTAGCTGTGTTTGAGGATGATTTGGACGAGGCCTTTGAGCTTGTATCGCACATTCGGTCCCAGGGTTCTGAGAACCTCATTTTTGGGCTTGCATCTTGGCCAGTGTTTCATGAGCTGCGAGAGGACAGCCGATTCGCCGAAGCTTATAAGGCTGCTTCGGGCAAGGAGTATGTGTCTAGTAGCGAGGTTCGCAGGCGGCTGTTAGGTGACGATGAGGCACTATGAGTTGAACTGGTTATATCGTCCATAATCAACTTCAGCGATGGGCAAGTGGCTGATGAAGCAGGAACCCGAGAATTTCGGGATCGAAGACCTGGAGAAGATCGGGAAGCCGGTCAAATGGAAGAAGAGCCGAAACTACATGGTCCGAAACAGCTTTCGCGATGACATGAAGGTCGGCGACCTGGCATTCTTCTACCACTCGAACTGCAAACCAGCCGGAGTTGCTGGGGTGATGCGCATTGCCGCGGAGGCCTATCCCGACCCGACACAGTTCGATCCAGACTCAGCCTACTACGACCCGAAGAGCAAGAAGGAGAACCCGACCTGGCTCAGCGTCGATGTGGAGTTCGTCGAGAAGTTCGATGAGGTGATCCCGCTCGGCACGCTCAAGGAGACTCCAGGACTCGAGAATATGAGAGTTATTCAGCGCGGAAACCGCATCAGCGTCACGCCGGTTGCCGAGGAAGAGTGGGAGATCGTTCTCAAACTCGCCGGTAAGTAGTCATCTTTCGGCCAGCTGCGAGTTCGGCTGAGACCCGTGCCGCCAGGGCGTCGAGCTCAGGGTCTGTTTTGAACAGCTCATTCGGCCGGATGGCAATCGCTTCAGGATCATCGGGCGCAGCAGAAAAAGCCGCTCCTTCGGGGCACACTCCCTCGCCGACCAGACCGACCACTTCGTGGCCAAACTCACGGAACTCCTCTGCCGCTGCAGGGAAGTCTGCCGCGACCTCAGTCTTGGTGCAGAGCCAATCGAGATCGTGGCCGTCGTTGAGGATCGCCTCCGGCAGGGAGGGGCTGGCACGAAGAGACCGCAAAGAGGCGAAGAAGTGCATGATCCAGCCCTCTTCTCGGGCACGCACCAGCAGACGAACCGTCATCGCTGGTTCAGCATAGATCCCGCTGTCGCCATTCCAAGGAGTGGCGTCGAGATCCACGCGCAGAACCAGTCGGCTCACTTACTTGTCCATCAGGGCCCCAATGCCGGGCAGTTCGCGTCCTTCCAGGAGTTCGAGGCTCGCACCGCCCCCTGTGCTGACATGGCTCATCTTGTCGGCCAGTCCGTACTTCTGAACCGCAGCCGCTGTGTCGCCGCCACCAACGATCGTCACGCCTTCTGCCGCCGCCATCGCATCCGCCATCGACTCAGTGCCGTTGGCAAAGGGGGGCATCTCGAACACACCCATCGGGCCGTTCCAGATCACGCTGCCAGATTCGGCGATGATCTTTCCAAAAATCTCAGATGAAGCCGGGCCGATATCGGCGCCTTCCTGGTCTGCAGGAATCGCATCGATCGAGGCGATGGCCGTGTCGGCATCGGGAGAGAGGCCGTGAGCGATGACGCAGTCGACCGGTAGAGCGATCTTGTCACCAAACTTATCCATCAGGCCAGCGCAATAGTCGATCGAGGTCTCGTCGAGCAGTGACTTTCCGATCTCTTTGCCCTGTGCTTTGAAAAACGTGTAAGCCATGCCGCCGCCGATGATCAGCTTGTCGACTTTGGGCAGCAGGGACTCGATCACTTTGATCTTGTCCTTCACTTTGGCTCCGCCAAGAATCGCTGTAAAGGGTCGATTCGGTGCTTCGATCGCTTTCGCCAGATAGTCGAGCTCTTTTTCGATGAGGAAGCCAGCAACTGAAGGAAGATAGTGGGTGACGCCTTCAGTTGAGGCGTGCGCGCGGTGAGCAGTGCCGAACGCATCGTTGACAAACAGGTCGCAGCCGAGCGTAAGGGCCTTGGCAAAATCAGAATCGTTGTCGGTCTCTTCGCTGTGGAATCGCAGGTTTTCGAGCAGAGCCACCTGACCTGGCTGCAGCTCACTGACTGCGGCAGAGACCTCATCGCCGACAGAGTCGGAAAGAAGCTTTACATCGAGCTCCAAGAGCTGTGTCAGCCGTGCAGCTACAGGAGCAAGGGACATATCTGCAACAACGGCGCCTTT
>JALGXY010000222.1 GCA_029824495.1 Fimbriimonadia bacterium | reverse complement strand
CTCGGGCTCGGACACGACTACAACGAGGAGCTACTCGCTTCGATGGCCAAGAAGGCGGGCGGCAACTACTACTACATCGCCGAACCGAACGTGATTCCTGAGATTTTCCGAGCAGAGCTCGAAAAGATGGTCGCGACGAGCATGACCGGCGCAAAGTTCGATCTTGAGCTGGCACGCTGGGCTACTCTGCGTGGCCTGACCGGCCATCAGGTCTCACCGGGAGACCGAAAGATCAGCGTCGACCTCGCAGACCTGGAGCGGGGCTCCACTCTTCAAACAGTGGTCGACCTGGAGTTCACCAACCACCCCCTCGGCTTCTATCGCGTCGCCTCTGGGCGGCTCTCCTATACCGATTCGGCTACCGGTTTGAACGAAATGACCGAGATCGATTTCATCATGGAGTTCACAGCCGATCAGGCCCGTTATTCCGCACCAGTCGATCCAGATGTGGCGGCTGCTTCGGAAATCTCAGCCGCCGGACGAGCGGTCGAAAAGACAATCATGGGGCTCAAAACCCAGGCTTTGACCCCCCAGGGCGCTATGGCCGAACTGGAGAAGACGCAGGCGCTTCTGATTCAGCAGGGCCGAACAGATGAAGCCCAAGAGGTCACTCTTGCGATGCAGGCGATTCAGGGCGGCGATGTCGGCGGTGCAGAAAAGACCCTCATGGGAACGATGGTTCAGCTCGACCAGGGCAAGACCAAGAACGACTGAGTCCCAGGCGAACCCAGGTCGGCGCATCCGTTTGGAATGGGCGGCGGTAACCTCAGATAAAGATGAGCAACGCCGCTTACCCAGGATCTGATACGGCAGTCGTCCTAGCCGCTGATTCCAACCAAGCTCTCGGAATCGGGCAATTTGCCGTAGACTTTCTTGCTGGAAAACTCGGCCCTGGCCCCGACCAGGAAGTGCTCGAGCGCACACAGCTTTTTCATACAGATGCTGTCCTCTGCGGCACCTCTGCACTCGCCCTCGGTACAAATGCGCCCACAATTCTGGCGCAGGAGGCGCTGAGCTACCCAGATTCCGACGGCGCAACAATTCTTGGGAGCAATGTTCGCTGCAAGCCTGAAAAGGCGGTGGCCGCGGCCTCATCGGCTGTCAGAGAATGGGACAGCAACGGCACCAATTTTGGATTCCGCCCCGAGTTCAGCCATACAGCTGGCGAGTTTGGGCACAACGATTTCTATCCCGTAGTGATCGCAGCCTGCCAGCAGCAGGGCTTCGACGGGAAGACAGCGTTGAAGGCGATGGTCTGCCAAGACGAGATTCGCGGCCGCCTCGCTGAGGTCTTTTCACTCAAAACCTATAAGATCGACCACGTTGTTCACGGCGGGATCGCCAGCGCCGCTGTCTATGGCGCCCTGATGGGGGCATCCGCTGAGCAGATTGAGTGCGCTATCGGCATGGTCGTCGCCCACGCGATTCCGTGGCGGGCCATTCGGGCGGGCAAGCAGCTCTCTGACTCGAAAGGCGCCAGCGCGGCCATCACCACCGAGTTCGCTGTCTTGAGCATGAAGCGGGCGATGGCAGGCTTTATCGGCCCCAAGGATATCTTCCGCAACCCAGAGGCGGTCTTCCGATTCTTGGAACCGACAACCGAAGGCGACGCCAGATGGAGCGAATCGGGTGATTCTCCCTTCGACCTCGTCCTTTCGCACAGCGGGTCCGACTTTGCCGTCATGGGGATGCACTTCAAGCTCGGCCTTTATGAGCATCAATCGGCCGGCGCGCTTCAGGGCGTCATCGACCTCCTTAAAGGGAATCCGGACCTGGCTGCCAAAGGAGCTGCCTCGGTCGACAAGATCACGATTCTTGCCTATGAACCGGCGTTCGGCATCATCGGCAACCCGATGAAGATGGACCCGCAGACCCGCCAGAGCGCGGATCACAGCATGGCGTTCATCGTCTCCTCACTGCTCCGAAAGGCGTTCCACAAAGAGGAGCTTGAGCCAGGGTTCTTCAACCGTGTTGAATCGACTGATGAGATCTGGAAAGCTCTCATGCTCTCACCCTACGACTACCATCAGGACAGGATCTTCGATGACGGGATCCGGTCACTAATGGGCAAGATCAGCTTCAAACATGGCGGTCCGGAGTACGACGCAAAGTATCCAGATGGAATCCCAACATCGCTCGTCATCAGCTCCGGCGGTGCAGAATTCGATTCCGGGTTCATCATGTATCCGGCAGGCCACGCCAGAAACAGCACAGCCGATCTGCGCGGCATTCTCGATCACAAGTTCCGCATGATGAGCCTGCTCTCCGTGCCTGAAGGCCACGATCCAGCGCTTCTGGTCAACCGGCTGCAGCGACTGCCGGAGCTTGATACGGGCGAGCTGATGAGCCTGTATGAGTTTGAGCTGGCCGTTGTGCCCGATTACGAGTGAACCTTTGATCAAGAACTTCGGTCCAAACGAGTGAACTGATGAGCACGCTATTTACCAAGATCATCAACCGAGACATCCCGGCTGATATCGTCTATGAGGACGCCCACGTTGTGGCGTTTAAGGACATCGAGCCGCAGGCGCCTGTCCATATTCTTATCGTCCCTCGTGAGGAGACTGAGGGGCTCGCTTCTCTGCCCGATGAAGGCGATCACACCTACATCCTGAATGCGGCCAAGAAGATCGCGTTTGAGTTTGGCCTTGACAAGTCCGGCTACCGGCTGGTCTTCAATCAGGGCGAGCATGGCCAGCAGACAGTGCCCCATCTGCACGCCCATCTGCTGGGTGGACGACAGATGTCTTGGCCTCCTGGCTAAACTCGTTCTAAGCAGACGAAAACGGCCCTCTCTGCCAGATGCAGAGAGGGCCGAACTGTTTCTCCTTTACTTGGCTGCT
>JALGXY010000221.1 GCA_029824495.1 Fimbriimonadia bacterium | reverse complement strand
AGCAGCCGCTCCCGCAGAGGACTCAGCAACAGAATGAACATCTCAGCCAAAGACGTAATGCGTCTCCGACAGGAGACCGATGCTCCGATGATGGACTGCAAGAAGGCCCTCGTCGAAGCAGAAGGCGACTTCGAGAGAGCCAAAGAGCTTCTCCGCGAAAAAGGTCAGGCGGCCGCAGCCAAGAAGGCTGGCCGCAGCACCTCTGAAGGCGTGGCTTTCGTTGTGCTTTCCGACGACGGCAAGAAAGCCGGCGGCGTTGTGGTCGAATGCGAGACAGACTTTGTCGCCAAGAACGAGGACTTCATCAACCTGGTGAAGGATCTCGCGGCGAGCGTTCTTGACTCCGCTTCACCAGCGGCTGGCGAGACCGTTGAGCTCGGCGCAGACGACACAGTCGCAGGCGTCACCCTAGCAGACCACGCAGCCAAAGCTGTTTCGACGATCCGGGAGAACATCCAGATCCGAAAAGCGGTTGTTGCCGCTGCTGCTGACGGCTCGAAGTTCGCTGCCTACAACCACACCAACACCAACAAGAAGGCTGCTGTTGTGGCGATGAGCGGCGATGCATCAAATCTGGACGAAGTCGGCTTTCAGGTCGCGATCCAGGTGGTGGCATTCCCGCCGGCATTCCTCAATCGAGAAGGCGTCCCGCAGGACGTCATCGCAAAGGAGATTGAGATCGAAGTTCAGCGAGCTGTCAACGAAGGCAAACCTGAAGAGATCGCACGAAAGATCGCACAGGGTCGAGTCAACAAAGAGTACTATCAGGCTCAGGTTCTTCTTGAGCAGCCCTTCTACACCGAAGCCAAAAAGACTGTCAGCGCTTGGGTGAAAGAGAACGCTTCCGGATCGGCTGAAATCAATGACTACATTGAGTTCGCGGTCGGGCAGGGCAGCGAAGAAGACTGAGGTCAGACTGAAATGGGCGAATCGGCGCGATACAGAAGAGTTCTTCTCAAGATCAGCGGCGAGGCGATGGCCGGACCCGGTGGTCAAGGCATCGATGCCGATACGCTCTCATACATAGCGGAAGAGGTTGCCTCTGTTCAGCGGCAAGGAGTCCAGGTGGCTCTGGTCGTTGGCGGAGGCAATCTTATTCGCGGAGCTTCGATCAGCAAGAGCGGGACAGTCGACCGAACGGTCGCTGACCACATGGGAATGATGGGCACCATCATGAACGGGCTGGCGATCATGTCGGCAATCGAAGCGGTCGGCCTTCAGGCTCGGGTCCAGAGCGCCATCAGTGTTCAGGAGGTCTGCGAGCCGTTCATTAGACGCCGCGCCGTTCGGCATCTTGAAAAAGGCCGAGTGGTCATCTTTGCCGGCGGTACGGGCAACCCCTACTTTACAACTGACTCTGCTTCGGTTTTGAGAGCGCTCGAGATCGACGCGGAATGCCTGCTTAAGGCGACCAAAGTGGATGGGGTCTACGACAAAGATCCGGCAGTCCACTCTGATGCTGTCAAATACAGCTCACTCACTTTTGAAGAGGCCCTTACCAAGCGTCTGGCCGTCATGGATCAGACCGCTTTCACTATGTGCCGCGACCACGGAATGCCTCTGGTCGTCCTTGATCTGATGGAGAAAGGATCGATGGAGCGAGCCGTTATGGGCGAGAAAGTCGGCACACTTGTCACAGGAGACTAAAGAACATGCAGGAAATGTACAAAGATGCTGAGCGTCGAATGCAGCAGGCTGTCGAAGCGACCGCCCACGATTTTCAGAAGATTCGAACAGGTCGGGCCAACCCGAATATCCTGGAGCACATCAAAGTCGACTACTACGGAGTCGAAACCCCGATCAACCAGGTCGGCTCAGTTAGTGTTCCAGAAGCACGACAGCTCCTGATCACGCCATACGACAAGAATCTGCTCGGCGAAATCGAGAGATCTCTGCTCAAGAGCGACTTGGGTGTCACACCCAACAATGACGGCAACAATATCAGACTCACCTTCCCGCAGATGACCGAAGAGCGTCGCAAAGAGATGATCAAGCAGGTTCATCAGCGAGGCGAAGAGGGCTGCATCGCTGTGCGAAACGTGCGCAAGGATGCCATGCACAAGGTCCACGATGCTGAGAAGGCAAAAGAGATCACAGAGGACGAAAACAAGTCTTGGGAGAAAAAGGTCCAGGAACTGACTGACAAGTACGTCAACAAAGTCCACGAAATCCAGAAGGCGAAAGACGCCGAAGTCATGGAGATCTGACCTCCTGCCACAGACTGCTGTTCAAAAGCGGGCGGTTTCCGCCGGCATCGATCTGGAGCACCTGCCCAAGCACATCGCCATCATCATGGATGGCAATGGGCGCTGGGCTCAAAAGAAGGGCCTCGCCCGTCTCAAGGGCCATTATCAGGGCTATCGCACTCTGCGAGATGTGCTGCTGATGGCCGACCAGCTCGGCGTTGAGGTTCTCACCGTCTACGGATTCTCTGCCGAGAATTGGCGTCGCCCAGAGAGCGAAGTCACTGGCCTGATGAAGCTGATCGATGAGGCGGCCCGCTCGGAGCTGAAGCTCCTGATCAAAGAGAACGTGCGCGTGCGCGTTGCCGGTCGTCGTGATCAGCTTCCGCAGTTTTTGCAGGATTCTCTGGCCGACCTAGAAGCCCAGACGGCAGACAATACCGGCATCACTTTTGTGCTGGCGATCAACTATGGCGGCCGCGCGGAGATCGTTGATGCTGTTCGGTCTCTTACTGATTCGGGCACTGAGATTACAGAAGAGTCGATCTCATCTGCGCTCTATTGCGCCGACCTGCCCGAACCGGATCTGATGGTCCGCACGGCTGGCGAAATGCGCTGGTCCAACTTTCTGATCTGGCAGGCGGCTTACGCCGAGCTGGTCGTG
>JALGXY010000220.1 GCA_029824495.1 Fimbriimonadia bacterium | reverse complement strand
AACAGCGGCCTGAACCTGGGCCATGGTCTGGTTGAGCGAACCGACACTGCGTGCACCCTGGTTGATCATATCGAGAGCCAGGAAGAACGTAGCGATCGCCGGGACATCGAGGTTGGTGTTCCAGCCGAATCGAATCATCAATGTCATCGCCACGATCGTGATGGCGAGGCTGACCGCGCCGATCAGTTCGACTGTTGGGCGGAGGGCTGCGATCCGCTTTACAGTCTGAATCTGGCTGTCGAGAACAGTCTGGACCAAGCTCTTGAACCGGCCGGTGACCGTATCCTCAGCTCCAAATGCCCGCACGATTCGCGTCCCGCTGATCTGCTCGTGCATCATCGCCGTAAGCTTTTCAAGGTTGTCCTGAACTGATCGCTGGGCTTTTTTGAGCTTCTTGCTGTTGCTCTTGATCACCATCGCCATGAACGGGATCACGCAGAAGGCGACTGCGCCCAGACGCCACTCGTAGTAGAAGACGACGGCGACGCCCATCATAATCTTGAACGGCCCGTCGATAGCCTCTCGAATGCTGGTGATCGCCTGCTGAAAGACGTTGACGTCATTGGTGAGAACGCTCTGGATGCCGCCGTCCCGCTTTTCGTTGAAGTAGCTGATCGGCAGCCGCTGCAGCTTGCCAAAGAGGCGGATCCGAAGATCGGCAGTCAGCTTCATCGAGGCGCTCTGAAGATAGAAAACTTGGCCTCGGACAAAGAAGTAGCGGATCGCAAAGATCGCGACCACGATTGCGGCCAAAACGTAGATCAGCTCAGACTTGTCAGCAACTGTTGCGCCATCAAACGAGTGCCTGCGGAGGAAGTCGAGAACCGGATTCGGCCTTCCAGAAGCAGACTCTTGTGCCGCTGCCACAGCGCCATCTCCGGGATTGACAGCCGAATAGAGGCCTTGGACGGCCTTGAGGATGGCGTCGATCAGCAGCAGTGTCGAAGTCTGAAGAGCGGTGGCAATAATGGTGCAGCCGAGGCCAAACAGCACCAGCTTGCGGTGGCGCTTGATCTCGCTGATAATCCGCTTGTCAAGCTTCAGCTTCGGCAGTCTCAAAATCAGAACTCCGCTTGACCGGCCGCGCGATGGAACGGAATCACATCACGAATGTTCTTCATTCCGGTCAGATACATGATCAGACGTTCAAATCCGAGCCCGAAGCCTGCATGAGGCGCAGATCCGAATCTTCTGAGATCAAGGTACCACCAATAAGCCTCTTTCGGAAGCCCGAGCTCATCGATTCTCGCTTCCAGAACGTCGAGCCGTTCTTCGCGCTGTGAACCGCCGATCAGCTCTCCAATGCGCGGCACCAGCACGTCCATCGCCCGAACGGTCTTGCCGTCGGTGTTCTGAGACATGTAGAACGCCTTGATCTCCTTCGGGTAGTCCGTAACAATCGTCGGTCGGCCGATCTTCGTCTCGGTCAGCCAGCGTTCGTGCTCAGACTGGAGGTCTGTGCCCCACTCGACCGGGTACTCAAACTTCTCATCGGATGCTTTGAGCAGGTTGACCGCCTCGGTGTAGGTGATCCGCTCGAAGTCGCTGGTCGCAACATGCTCCAGCGTCTCGAGCAGCTTTGGCTCAACGCGCTTGTTGAAGAACTCAAGGTCGTCTGCGCGAGCATCCATCACGTCCTGAATGACGTACTTGGTGAACTCCTCGGCCAGATTCATGTTGCCCTCGATGTCGCAGAAAGCCATCTCTGGTTCGATCATCCAGAACTCAGCGAGGTGCCGGCTCGTGTGGCTGTCTTCCGCTCGGAAAGTCGGGCCAAACGTGTAGACGTTGGTGAGCCCAAGAGCGTGGGTCTCAACATTGAGCTGGCCGCTGACGGTCAAGAACGCAGGCTTGCCGAAGAAGTCCTTTTGTGAATCTGAGTCCTTCAGGTGAAGTCGGCCCTCTTCATCCGGCTCGAGCAGGGTCGAAACCGCAAACATCTGGCCGGCGCCTTCACAGTCGCTGGCGGTGATGATCGGTGTGTGGATCCAGTCGAAGCAGCGCTCTTCAAAGAACTTGTGTGTAGCCCAGGCTGCACGATGTCGCACACGGGAGACTGCTCCAAATGTGTTGCCGCGCACCCTTAGGTGAGCAATATCGCGCAGAAACTCGAACGAGGCCCCCTTCTTCTGGAGAGGGTAGTGGTCTGGGTCGGCTTCGCCGTAGACCTCAAGTGCTTCGCCCTTCAGCTCGACCGCCTGGCCCTTGCCGGGGGATTCCACGAGCTCGCCGTCGAAGCGGACGCAGGCGCCTGTTGTCACCTTCTTCATCTCCTCTTCGCTGACCGAGCCTGCGTCGACCACAATCTGGAGATCGGCGAAACATGAGCCGTCATTGAGCTGAACAAAGCTGACAGCCTTGCTGCCTCGTTTTGTCTTGACCCAGCCGTAGGCTGATACCTTGGAGCCTGGCTCCATCTGAAAAAGGTCTTTGATGCGGGTGCGTCGCCAGTCCATGGTTCGGCGCGGAGTGTACCGAAGAGCGAAGAACGGCTCCGAGCCCTCAAATGCACCTAAATCCCCTGGAATCCTGTAAGTTATTAGTGAAATGAGAGCAATTGCACAGTTGTCAGTGGGCGTTCTCCTGCTGGCCGCGCTGGCCGGATGCCAGCCGAACATCGAGAAGAAAGTGGTCGGCACCTGGAAAGGCAGCATGGACATGTCTGCCGGTGAAGGGCAAGCCGAGGGCCTTGGTGCGCTCGCCCAAGGCTTTGCCAACGCGTTCATGCCTGAACTCGAGATTAAAGCTGACAAGTCCTTTACGATGAGGGTTATGGGATTCCCCGCGGAAGGTACCTGGAAGGTCGATGGGAAAGATGTGGTCCTGACGCTGAATTCGAACCAGATGGGTACGA
>JALGXY010000219.1 GCA_029824495.1 Fimbriimonadia bacterium | reverse complement strand
ACTGCTTAGAAAGGTCTGCTCAAGCTGCGCTGAACCTGTTTTGCTCGACGAAGATACAGCAGAGATTTTGGGCACAGATGCGGGTGTTCTGGTCAAGAATCCTGTTGGATGTTCAGCTTGTGGTGGACGTGGGTATGTAGGCAGGTTGGCAATTGGCGAGGTTTTTGCAATGAATGAAGAGCTGAAAGAGCTCGTCATGAAGGATGTTTCAGCAAGCGAACTGTTGGCAGCCGCTCGTCGTGCAGGAATGATTACTATGAAAGAGGCCGCTGTAAGAAAGATGATTGAAGGCCAAACCACTTCTGCAGAAGTCATGAGAGTGTTGTTTACAGAGGTTTAAGGGCACATGCCAACATATGAATTCGAAGCACGCGACCGCTTAGGAGAACTTGAGTCCGGGACGATTGTCGCTGAGGATCTCGCCAGTCTTCGAGTGCAGCTGAGATCACGCGATCTTTATCTTGTATCGAGCACAGTAATCTCCGACAAGGCCCATTCTGCGGCTGCATCGGTTGCTTCTAATCGCCGCATAAAGATCAACGATCTTGTTGTGATGAGCCGCCAGTTTGCCAGCCTGTTTAGAGCTGGAATCTCGATCATCGAGTGCATCGATGTGTTGACCGAGCAGGCGGAAGTTGAAAAGCTCAAGTCGATTTTGAGAGAAGTGCGTGCCGACGTGATCAGCGGCAATTCGCTGACGGAAGCATTCACCAAACATGAGAAAGTCTTCGGCACCACATATGTTGCGCTCGTCCATGCAGGCGAACAGGGCGGCACCCTTGATCAGACACTCGATCTGGCGGCAGAACTGATTGACCGTCGGGCATCCCTTAAGAGCAAGGTGGTCTCCGCTGTCACCTATCCAGCCATTGTCGTGGTCGTAGCAGTCGGTGTCGTGCTCTTCATGATCACCTTTATTGTCCCGGTCTTCAAAAAGGTCTATAGCCAGTTCAGCGCTGACCTTCCAGCCGCAACTAAAAGCCTGGTCTGGGCCAGTGATTTCACCCTTGCTTTTTGGCCATACATGGCCGTTGGAGTCGTCGCGCTGATCGTCGGTTTTCGGCTTGCCTATCAGCAGCCGTGGGGCCGAAAAGCGATCGACCAAGCTATCTTGAAGATCCCTCTGATTGGGCCTCTGCTTCGAAAGATCTCCGTTGCACAGTTCTCAGATACGTTTGCTGGGCTCGTGCGCGGTGGCGTGCCTATCATCGGTGGGCTTCAATCTGCTGCGGATACTGCGGGCAATGTCATCGTCAGCAACTCAATTGTCAATGCGGCTGAAAGGCTGAAGGTCGGCTCACCCCTCGCCGTGTCACTACAAGAGAGTGGGCAGTTCCAGCCGATGGCGTGTCGAATGATTGCGGCTGGTGAGAAATCAGGAAACCTCGATGAAATGCTCGATGAGCTGAACCGATTCTATCGACGAGACATCGATCACGGCGTTGATCGGCTGGCGAGGATGATTGAACCTGTTCTGACTGTAGCCATCGGCGTAGTCGTTCTATTCATACTGCTGGCCCTCTATATGCCTGTCTTTAACCTCGGCCAGGTCATCAAGAAGTGATGAGCATTGAAATCCAGGTGTTTTTTCTGTGATTGCTGATATAATCTCGTGTGAACGGTGGATGGGCACGTATATTGCGGCCCTCAGAAAATCAATGCGCAATTGCGCGTTGAGGTGATTGAATATGAATCAAAACAGGAAACGAGCTGGCTTTACACTGGTAGAGCTTCTCGTCGTCGTCCTCATTCTTGCAATTCTTACTGCGGTTGCTTTGCCGCTTTATCTGCGGTCAGTCCGCGATGCTGAAGAGAATGCTTGCAAGACAAACATGAAGACCATTGCCAACGCAGTTCAGGCACACCACGTGCGAAACCGAACTGCCGACTACTTCGATGGTGTTGTTTCTGACGCAGTTTCGGCTGCCAATGGAGACCTCGAAGATCTCCAGAACAAGCCGGTCTGCCCCGCAGGTGGAACAGACTACACCGTCACCAAGAATGCGACCGACGGCCGAGCAGGCTTTAAGGTCGACTGCGGCTACGGCAACCATACGTTCTACTGGGAAGACGGCACCTTCAAATAAGGAGGATTGGCTGATTTGCTGACTTGATTCAGCGATCGTCAATTGCATCAGGCCTGTGGCAGCGTCTCGACGAGTGCTTCAGGCCTGCTGTAGTTTTTCGAAGCTGCAGCAGAGCTCTCTGCGGAGAAATACATGACTAGATTTAACAAAAAAACCGGAGCCGCGATGGTTACGACACTGGCTATTTCAGTTGTCGCTGCATCGCTGGTAGGAGCTGTCGGATACATGCTCGCCTCCGGCTTAGGAAGGGTTGACGCTGAGCGAGATTATGCGATGGCGCTCAACTTGGCTGAAGCTGGAATCAACTATGAGATCCGGCACATCAGTGAAGACACCACCGATCCCACACGAGCTCATCAGAAAAATGCTGATGAATCCAAGGGTCTGCCTGGCCCTTACACTGGCACTATGGCCAACAGCGAGGGCTCATTCACTGTCTATGTTTCCGCTTATGATGCGGATAATCCCGAAGTTGAAGGCGGTTCATGGTTCGCCCCGGAAGATCTGCTGATCACCAGCGTGGGCACATACAACGGAATCAGCCGTGCAGTGAGAGGCCGCGGTGTTCGAAAGAGCGTTTTTGATGAGTACGCTCTCTTTGCGGATGAAGAAGGCACGTACGGCGGCGCCGGCGCAGCAGATGGCTCTACAAAGATTTATGGCGATTTGGGCTCTAACGGCCCCTTGACCTTCAACGGCTCGTCCGGCACAGGCTCTGTAGAAGGCGAGGTCTCCTACAACGGAACACCCATCACGGAGAACGGTGACAATGTTA
>JALGXY010000218.1 GCA_029824495.1 Fimbriimonadia bacterium | reverse complement strand
CGTGTCGAGCAGGACAACCTTAGTCGGCACCGTCACCGCGTAATCTGTCTCGCCCTCCGCGATCACGATCGCAGCAGGCGCATCCGCAGCATTGCCATTAGAAGACACAAACGTCACAGAAAGACCGCCAGCCGGCGCCGGGCCATTCAAAGCCAGGTCCAAGATAGTGTCCAGCCCGCCAGTCACCTCGTCCGGCTCGCCTTGGAACTCCGCAGAATCGAGAAGCACAGGCACGATCTTCACCGTATCCGAGGCCATGTCCAGCCCATCCTGCTTGATCTTCACTGAGAAGACCGTCGAGCCTGTGATCGTGCCGGTCGTCGGTGTAATCGTGAAGTCAACGGAGGTCTCGCCGGCAGGAATCGTCACAGTAGTGGGGAAATCCAGAGACCCGGTTGTCACCGGGGTCACCTCAAGCCCGCCTGCTGCCGCTGGGCCGTCCAGAGTGATCGTCACAACAGCCGTATCAGTAAATGTGATCTCGGCCGGATTGATCTCAAATCCAGTGACATCTGGATCGACAGCCTCCAGCCCGGTGAGAAGCAGTGAATACGCCTGCGGCGCATCCTCCAGCGAGCCTTTGTGCGTGATCGTCACCGTGTAGATGCCGCTCTCAGGAACACCGATCAGAATCTGCTCAATGTTGTCGCGGAAATTGTCACCCGTGGTCGCGGCATTGCCTGGGTTCGCCGGGGCAAGAATCCAAGGATAGTAGGTCGCCCCGTCCTTGGTGATCCGGATGTCAAGGTCATTCACCAGCATCAAATCGGGCGGGTTAAGAGATCCAGCCGGAGGCGTGCCGGCAGGATCGGTCCAGATCAGTGTCGCCTTGATCGGCCCGCTTCCTGTGTAGGTGAAGTCGCCGACGTAGGAATCACTCTCCTCAAGTACGAGCTCTTGAATGGCAGAAAGATTGGTCTGGTCCTCTGTGATCAACGCTGCTGCGCCTTGAACATCCATCAGCCCCCAGCCGAACGAATAGTCGGGACCGTCTGCGGCACCTGCTTCATTTGTCGTGTGCAGTGCCACACCCTTCAGAGTCGCAGATCGCATATCAGCCCCGCCGTTGAGTGCACGATAGTGCTCAAGCAGGAGGCCGAGCCCGCCAGCAGCGCTCGGACCCGCCATAGAGGTGCCAGTAAAGCGGGCGTAATCGTCGTAGGAGCCGTTGTTGTCATAGTCGTACGCGTATGTCGAAATAAGGCCGACTCCATTCGCGACGAGATCAGGCTTGATCCGCCCGTCGTCCGTCGGCCCCCAATTGCTGAAGCTCGACATCACAACACCCGCTGGAGCCGCATAACCAGCAGGGAGATCCTCAACAGCGCCCACAGTGAGAACGTTTTTGGCTCCGCCCTTATACTTCATCGAGTGATAGCCTGTCGTGCCGCCGTCCAAATCACGAACGAGTGTGCTGTTGAACTGCCAGTTTCCACTTAGGTCGCGGACGAAGTGTCCAGTCGGCTGAGTGGCCGGTCCTTCACCGCGATCATTTCCGGCGGACTTCACCGGAAGAAAGAAAGGCGCGTTGTAGCAGATATCATCGTATTCGTCGGCGTGGCCGCCATAGAATCCAAACTTGTAGTCCTCAGTCTGGCTGTGGCCAGTCCAGCCATACCACCACCAGGCTGAATTGGACCAGCGCCATCCAGCATAGACGCTGTAGGAATGGTTCGATACCAGCATGCCAGCTGCCGCAGCGGCGGCCATCTCGGCCAGATCATTGGTCCACTCATAGGCGTCCAATGTTCCGGCAGGCGCCGAACCTGTTGACAGATTCCAAACGCCGCTCGCCACCATCGTTCCCGCAACGTGTGTTGAGTGAGAGCTTATGCCGCCGCCCGAGTCTGCCTGAACCGCACGACCCCCAAATTCAACGTGATTTGTCCTAACCTTGCCCGTATCCCAGACACCCAATTTCACGCCGGATCCTGAGAGCGAAAGCCCAGCGCTGCCACCTGACCAAACATTAAAGACGTTGATAGTCTTCGCTGCATCCAGGTTGTCGGTGGTGTAGTAGATCGGCTCTTGGCCTTCAAACCGCATCAGCTCAGCGGCACTGCCGTCTGGGTAATCAAAACGAACAGGAATATCCAGAACCAGAGCCTGCAGGTGAGCAAAGCTGCGCTGAGCGGCAGCCTCACGCTCCACACGCGCCGCATACTCAGCCAGCGCCTTATGATTCGTTTCGGTCTGTGCTGATGCGACAAAAGACGCCGCCAACAGCAGCAGGAGCGAGAAGAGCTTCCCCAACACTTCGAGAGTGAGTCCATATCTAAATCCCCAGAAAACTCCGCCTTGCCAGATCCGGCGAAAGACGGCCAAATCAACATACTGCAGACGGGCGGACAAGTCCGCCGTTAGCAGCTCCACCCTCTCATAGTAACGGATATTCGGGAGAAGAGAGATTCTGGGCCCAACTTGAGCCGAAGAGGCAGCACCTGGTGCGGCTTGATTCAAGGGAGGCGGGACAGCCCGCGCCTAGAACCCATTCGAGTCGAGAATCTCATCGAGAATCTCCGCCCAGACCGCATATCCATCCCGAGTCAAGTGGATATGGTCTTTCGAAAGCGAGCCGTTATCAGGAAGTCCGCCGTCAACCAGGAACTGGTCCCGGATGTCATAGAACAGCACCTTCTTGCCGTCAGCAAAGCGCTTAATGCCGTTCGTCACCGTGTCCATCTTAACGCGGACCGGATCGGTGGGCCCCTCACCCGGAGGAAGCGGACTAAGGAGGATGATTGTCGCGCTTGAAGCCTTCGTGAGCACCCTGCGGACCACGATCCCGATCGCTTCGGTGATCTCCTCTGCCGTATGGGTCGGTGCGTTGTTGATCCCGATCATCAGGAGAATGACGTCAGGCCTGACG
>JALGXY010000217.1 GCA_029824495.1 Fimbriimonadia bacterium | reverse complement strand
TTCGTCTGATCCAGCCATGTTTAATCACCAAAAAATCAGCTCTTGGGAGCTGGCAGGGATTTGGTTTTCCTGCGCTTTAAGTATGACCCAAAAAGCTTGACGGCGACGGCAGTAAGCGTCTTGGCTGGACCCTTCTGTTTCCAGTCTGAGAAGAGTTCAACAACATCGACCAGCGGGTCGGCGCTTGAAGACTCGTCCAGAGCGGCCCGGAGACCAGCGATCTGCTTTTCCTGTTCTGAAATCTTCTTCTCAAGAGCTGCGGACTGCTTTTCAATCCGCTGCAGCGACTTCTTCAGTCCGACAACGGCAGCCAGCAGGAGAAAACCCACCACCAAGACTGTGGAGAGGATTCCGACGTAGACCCAAGCTGGAAGATCGCCCATATCGACCTACAGGATCTTACCGCCTGCCACGACCGTCTGCCCGCGATAGGCAACAGCGATCTGGCCGGGTGTCACTGCACGCACCGGCTCATCGAAAATCAGCTTAGGCTCTGGATCGACAACGAGCGTCGCCCGGCGGGCAGCCATGTTGTAGCGAATCTTTGCGTCGACACGCATGGGCATGTCATCCGGCGTGTAGCCGCTCCAGAGCATTTCAGAGAGCGGAACCTCGGTCTGTTCCAGATCATGGTCGTCGCCGATCACAACCCGCTTCGAGTTGGGATCGATCGAGATCACGTACTGCGGCTTTCCAGTCGCTACGCCGATCCCGCGGCGCTGGCCGATCGTAAAGCCCGCCGTCCCTTCGTGCTCGCCGATCACTTCCCCGCTCGTTGAAACAAGCTCACCGCCCTCGAACATGTCAGGGCGCTCGTTCTTGAGGAATTCACGGTAGCCGCCTGCCTCCGCGACAAAACAGATCTCTTGGGAATCGGGCTTGTCGGCGACAGCGAGTCCAGCTTCTCTGGCCAGATCACGGGTCACATCTTTGCTGCGCAGTTCTCCCAGCGGGAACATCAGTCGGCTGAGCTGTTCTTGCGTGGCGGTGTAGAGCGCATAGCTCTGGTCCTTCTTGCCGCCCAGGGTCCGCATCAGCCGCCAGCGATCGCGGGCTTTGTCGTATCGAACTCGTGCGTAGTGGCCGGTCGCCAGCTTGTCGCAGCCGAGCTCAGTCGCCTTCTGCAGCAGGGCCTCAAACTTGATATCCCGGTTGCATGTGACACACGGATTGGGCGTTCGGCCCTGTCCGTACTCGTCGATGAACTCCTCAATGACGGTCTTCCGGAAGGCATCTTTAAAGTTGACCACGTAGTGCGGAATCCCGATGATTCTGGCGGCACGACGGGCGTCCTCGACAGCACCGAGAGAACAACAGCCAGAGTGGCGCGGGTCGCACTGGCTCTCCTGCCAGATCTGCATCGTGACGCCGATGACATCGTAGCCACGCTTTTTGAGAAGAATGGGGACGACACTGCTGTCGACCCCACCCGACATAGCAACGCAGACGCGGGGTCGACGAGTGTTCATTCTGCGAGAATGCTGCGGAACGGCTCCTGCTCAAGAACTCTGAACAGACCAGCCGCCGCTGCAGCCCTGGGCTCATGGCCCTCAGCCATGATCAGGAATGTCGGCGTGCCCGTAACCCCCACATCGAAGCCCATTTTGTAATCGGCCTCCATGGTCAGGAAGATCGGGTCGTTTTTGTCAGAGAGCCGCTCTATGGCATTCTCAACGTTGAGGCCTGCACCTGCAGCGACTTCGATGATTCCATCTTCTGTCTTCACCTTGTTCTCGTTGATCCCGGCATAGGCCGCGTCGATGAACTCGAAGTAGAGGTCCTGCTCTGCGGCGATCTGGGCCATCATCGCGACCTTGGGGCTGGTCTCATGACCGGGAATCTGGTAGAGCGGGAAGTGGCGGAAACCGTAGACGACCTTGTCCTGATGCTCTTTCACAAAGCTCTTGACTTTGTCGTGACCGGCACGACAAGAAGGACAGTTGAAATCACCGAATTCAAGTATGGCGATCTTGGCGTCCCGGCTGCCCAACAGGCGATCCGGACCGGGCAGAAGACTGCGAGACACGCGCTCCAGCTTGACTTTGTCAGCTCCGCCGCCCGACTGGAGGTCGGGAGCCACAATCAAGACTGCGGCAAGGGATCCGATGAGAGCAATTCCGGCCAGTCCGATGCTCGCCTTTGAAGTCTTATCCGGCTCTTCGGCGTTGAGAAGCATGCCATGAGCCAGACAGAGAAGGATCATGGTTCCGGCCGAGGCCATGCACCAGATACAGCTTGCACCAATAGCAAATAGGGCCGTGTAGACGAGGTAGAGGCTCGTGCCGACACCGAACACTGTTGCCCAGAAAGAGATGGTGACGCTCTTCTTGTACGCATCGCCCTTCATAAAGGGACGCGTTGCAGCAAGAAGGAACAGCCCAAGATAGCCGCCTAAGCCGATGTATGACCAGGCCAGTTTCCCGAACAGCTTAGAGCTGGGATGGATCGCAATCGTCTCACAGCCGTGACTGTTGCCACATGGTGGAACCAGGTTTCCGAACGTCGAATACGAAAGAACGCCGGCAATGAAAATGCCGACGGCACAAAGAACCAGGATCGCCCAATTCACTGCGGTGGAGCTGAGAGCTTTATTCACCAACATCGGATTATACAAACGCTGACGCACAACTTTCCATTCCCAGGGGACCCTACAACCCGTAGGTATTCTCACAATCTCGCCGATTTGGCGCCCTTTTATGAGCGGAGATCTCCTTCAGCCAGTCCTCCTAGAACGCCGTCCGCGGGCTCAAAAGAGCCGCGGAAAGTACTTCGTGCAGACCTGGGGATGCCAGATGAACGAAGAGGACAGCGAGCAGATGGAGCTCTATTTAAGGGACCTAGGGTTTAAGAAGGCAACCACCGCTTTTGAAGCTCAAGTC
>JALGXY010000216.1 GCA_029824495.1 Fimbriimonadia bacterium | reverse complement strand
TGGATCAGGGTGACGATCAGAATCAGTGCGAACAGCAGCCAGGCCAGTGCGCTGGCATAGCCCATTCGGAAGTAGTTGAAGCCGTTTCGGAACAGATGGTAGACCGGCATCAGCAGCGAGTCGCCCGGACCTGTGTTTTCGCCGCCGGTGATGATGTACACCTGGTCGAACGTCTGGAGGGCCGTGATAAAGCCCATAACTGAAGTGAAGAAAATCAGCGGGCTGAGCTGAGGGATCGTCACTTTGAAGAACTGCTTGATCGGGCTCGCCCCATCGATCTCGGCTGCTTCGTAGAGAGTCTTCGGCACTCCTTTCAGACCGGCGAGCCAGAGGATCATGCCTGCACCTGCGCCCCAGAGGCCGATGATGATCAGTGCGGGTTTGGTCCAGTTGGGGTCGGTGAGCCAAGCCGGTGCTGTGACTCCAAACCACTGGCTGAAAGTAGCCGTCCAGAGGGAGTTGGCCAGGCCAGCCGATGTGTCCGCGCTCAGGATCCAAACCCAGAGAAGAACGCTGGCAACACCGGGAACGATTGCGGGCAGATAGTAGACGGTTCGGTAGATCCGCATGCCCCTGATATCTGTATTGAGCAGCATCGCAATGGCCAAGCCAGTCACAAGGCTGAGCGGAATGCCAACCACTGAAAGATAGGTCACGTTCCAGAGCGATTTCAGTACATTCGGCCAGTCTTCGCCAAACAAGATCGCGTAGTTCTCCACGCCGACCCACCGGGCCTCGGTGAGCACGTTGTATTGCGTAAAGCTGAAGATCAGCGAAGCGACCATCGGACCGAGCGTAAAGAGCAGGAATCCGATGATCCAGGGACTGATAAAGATGTAGCCCCAGCGGCATTCTGCAGAAGCGATCCGACCAAGCTTCTTTCTTCTGATCGCCAAAAACGTGTAGATGATCAGCCCAATTACGAGCGCCACGCCGACATAGAGCGGGATCATCAGGTTGAAGACCGGGAATTTCTCGCGATTGAACTCCTCGTCGAGATACTGCTGGACGGCTCGCTCGCCTTTGGTCAGCGCCTGGTCGATCGTAACGTCTTCGAGCATCGCCTGTTCGATCGCCCTGACGTGCTCATCCCAAAGCACCTGAGCAGCGAACGTAGCGGGCCGGATCCTCGCGTGATCCATGATGCCGATGTGCTTCTTGATCGCGTCATCAAAAGGCGTATCTCCGGTGGCGAACGTCTCAGCAGCCCAGCCGTTCGTCTCGATATGACCAGAGATGCCCGGGATAAACCGGCGGCCTCGGCTCTGCTCGAACTTCTGCTGGCCCTGCATCTCGATCTTGCGGCCTTCGAAGCTGCTGATGAACTTGATGAACTCCCAAGCCTCATCAACGTTTCGCGCTCCGCGCGGAATCGCGTAGCTCCAGCCACCCGCCCAGGTGACATGAGGCTCATCTTCGTCGGCAAAGGCGCCAACGCGAGCCAAGCGGTCATCCGGCGGCGGCGGCGGTGCCGTTCCAAAGTTCAGGTCTGGGCCATAGCGAAAGAAGGTCTTCAGCATCCAGTCGCCGTGGATCATCATGGCGACCTTGCCGAGCAGGAACGGATCGTTCTCCTCGCCAAGGAACGTCGACTGGAATCGGTCAGCGTTCTGGTATCCGCCAAGGATCTCGTAGCCGTCCACCATGAACTGCAGTGCGGCCTTGGTTTCAGGAGAGTTGAGCGTACAAGATCGGCCATCCTCGCTGAGGAATGACGCGTTCATCTGGAAAGCGTAGAGGTAGAGCCAAGAGTTGCCAAAATTTGGAATGAACCCGGCTGTCTTGAGCGTGCCGTCGGCGTTATGCTCGGTAAGAACTTCTGAGTAAGCAAGAATCTCTGACCAGTTTCGCGGCGGTCTGTTCGGGTCGAGGCCCGCAGCTGCCAGCTCGTCTGCCTTCGCGGCGAAGATGTCCTTGTTGTAATAGAGCAGGCGATTATCGGCCCCGATTGGGATGCCGTATGTCTGGCCCTCGTACTGAGTTTCAGTCCAGACCGATGGGTAGTACTGGTCCGGTGTTGGGCAGCGGGGATCCGCCTTGTCTCGCTCGATCAGATCATCGAGTGGCCGAAACGCTCGGCGGTTTGCCCAGTCGCTGAGTGTAAAGCGGTCCTGCTTCAGCATGTCCGGCGGTACACCGCCGACGATCGCAGTCATCAGCTTCTGCGGGTTCATCCCACCTGCTCCCATACCGAGCAGTCGAACTTTGATGTGGGGGTTTTCGGCTTCAAAAGCCCGGACAATATCGTCGAGCCCTTTGTCGTCTGGCGTCATCGCCAGGCCCCAAATTGTCAGGGTTTTCTGCTCTTTTGGCTCCTGACCAAGTGCGCCAACAGCAAATCCTGCGATAAACAGGATGAGTAGTGACAGGCGCAGTTTTAGGTTCATTTTGAAGGTGAAGCTCCGAGCGACTTGAGAGATTATGACGCGATGTTGGCAATCTTCGCGGCAGAAGTGTTTATAATGGAGTCAAGCAGGTTCGCCTGCTGATCCCAGGCCTAATGTCGCTGAGGCGGCAGCGGGGGACCCAACCGATATGGGGTGAATCGCATCTGCGAGGGGCTGTCTTGAGCCCTAACCCGTCAGCTAACTTCGCAGGCCTAAGATCAAGGACCAGCTCTATTAATCTGGAGACTGGATGGGAAACGGCAGAGACTGTAGAAGTCTCCTAGAGGGCAGCAATGGCGCTGTACGGAGAAAGAAGCAGCTTCTCTGCAATGACAAGAGAAAAGACGCGGCGCGGTCTTTCACAAGGATGAAACAGGTGAGATCTGCCCCGCACGTGATCATTGACCTGCACTGATTGGATTCAGCAGGGCAAGGAAGTCGGGAGGGGCCTTCAAGGTTGAGGGCTCCTTCTTTTTGTTTCAGCGGTAAAATCAGGAGG
>JALGXY010000215.1 GCA_029824495.1 Fimbriimonadia bacterium | reverse complement strand
CAGGATCAAAAAGCCGACCGTCGGCTCCTATTCTTCTTTGCCATGATAGAACGGATCGGGCTTGAATTGGCTCGTTTCGGAGTCATCCTCTCGCCGATCCCATTGGAACGCGACAAGGGAGCCTCCCTGAATGTGGACCGTGCCGCTCATGCCCTCGCCAGTGAATTCGAACACTTCAGGCTCCGTCTTGAGCTCACGCACCTTGCCGTCGGGGAATCGAACCTGGACCAGCCTCACGATCTGCTCCTCAGGGTACATCTCGGGGTCCACCACGAGTTCGTGGTCCGTCGTCTCCATGATCCTTGCGACGATGTAAACATCGCTGTGCATCGTCACTTCCTTCTTGGTGTCGTCGGCGTAGGCGGTGCGGATGCCCAGAACGAGGCCGTAGAGGAGCATTCCAAAGCCGAGAACCATCACGCTGACGGGAAGCAGCAGCTGCCCGGTGAGAGCTCCAAACGTGAGAAGCCACAGCCCAAAAAGGAAGACAATAACGCCTGCACCGATGAGCTTGTAGACACGCCTGGAAACTTCCGACTCGATCATCCCCAGCTAGATTCTATACGAATCCAGGGAATTACGACTTCGAAGTTTTCACCGCACCAGCGACAATCACGTCGCCTACTGCGAATGATCGGCGCACATCCTGGATGATGACCTTGCTTCGGTGCCCGACCATCTCTTCGCCTGTGAGCAGCTCAATGTAGAAGCCCTCGTCGGTCCAGCCGATGATCTTGTCCAGGCCGTTCACGCTGGAGCTGCGGACACCGCAGTCCACGACCTGTGCTCGGCGGGTGTCGAGCATCTTGGCGTCCATCTCTTCGATCGTGGTCGTTTTGATCTCGTACTCGTCGTACTCAAAGTCGAAGTTGGCGCGGATATAGAGCCCTCGCTTCAGCTCGTGCTCAAGGACCTCAATCTCCTCACCATCAGCGCCGATCAGAGTCTCCACGACCGCTGGATGGCACTCAACGAGGAAGGCGTCGCCGCCTTCATTGAGCTTCCGGCTCAGGTCACGCTCGATCCACAGAGCGACTGTGTCGAACGATGCGATTCTTCCTCTGCCATCGCACATCGGGCAGAGCTTCGTGATCGCTTCTGTGACCGATTCACCTGTGCGCTTACGGGTGATCTCGACCAAGCCGAGGGACGAGACGCGGCCGACTCGCGTTCGAGCGCGGTCCTTGCCGAGGGTCTTTTCAAAGTGGTCGAGCAGAGTCTTCTTGTCAGAAGCCGACTCCATGTCAATGAAGTCGATGACGATGATGCCGCCCATGTCGCGCAGTCTGAGCTGACGGCAGACCTCTTCGGATGCTTCAAGGTTCGCCTTGAGGATCGTGTCGCTCAGCGACTTATTGCCGACCTGCTTGCCGGTGTTGATGTCGATGGCCGTCAGAGCCTCGGTCTCGTCGATGACGAGCGAGCCGCCGCTCTTGAGAAACACCTTGTGCTCCAGGAGGCGGTCGAGGTCATCCTCGATTCCGAAGTGGTCAAAAATCGGCTCTTCCTGATCGTAGAGCTCGATCTTCTCCATCAGCTTCGGCGCTGCCATTCCTGCGACCATGCTGACCTTTTCGTACTCTTCCGGATCGTCGATGACAAGCCGGTCGATTTCGTCGCCGAAGACGTCGCGGATCGTTCGGTAGAGCAGGGTCTGGTCGCGATGGACCACGGCTGGTGCTCTTAGTCGCTTGGCGGACTCCATCACTTGAGCCCAGAGCTGCTTGAGCACCTGGACGTCTGCGTGGAGTTCAGCCTGTGAGCGGGTTTCGCACTCTGTGCGAAGAATGAGGCCGAAGCCTTCTGGGAGAATCTTTGCGCCGATCCGGTTGAGTCTGTCCCGCTCTTTGCGGTCCTCAATCTTGCGGCTGACTCCCACGCTGCCGCCTTCCGGCATCAGCACGAGGTATCGGCCGGGGAGTGAAATTCGAGTGGTGACGCGTGCGCCTTTGGTGCCGCGCGGCGCCTTGGTGACCTGCACCATCAGCTCCTGGCCTGGCTTGATCAGCTCTTTGATCTTGCGTCGGCGAAGCTCGCTGCGGCGCATGCTGGCGGGGGAGTTGTCGGATCGGTCGTCTGGCAGGATGTCGCCGACGTAGAGGAACGCATTTCGCTCGAGGCCGATGTCGACGAACGCTGCGTCCATTCCGGGAAGAACGTTCTGAACGATCCCCTTGAAGATTGAGCCGACAACGCGCTCTTCCCGCTCAACGCGGTACTCCATGAGCTTGCGGTTTTCAATCGTGGCGATCCGGGTCTCACGAGCAGAGCAGTTGACCAGAATCTCGATCGATTTTGAGCTGCGTGCAGCCGGCTTCTTGGCACGAGAGGTCGATGACTTCGATGCGGACTTCCTGACGGAAGATGTCTTTCTCAATTGTAAAATCCTTCGGACTGATCTTCATTCGGGGCGCCATGCGGCATTGCCGGGCGCAGGGATCGAGGATCAGCTCCTGGCAGCGATTTTACCGCGTTGGCGGCAAAGCAGATAGGGTCGGGTGCACCATCGGGCGGGACCAGCGGTATCCTGTCGCCGTGCCGGTCTACGAGTACCGATGTGGCAGCTGCGGCGCTCTGTTCAGCATGCTGGTCGCCTCGGCCCAAGAAGCCGATCGGCAGGTGTGCGAATCGTGTGGATCGAAGGACGTCACGCGGCAGGTCAGCAGGTTCAGGCGCGGCCGAAGTGAGCAGGATCGATTCGACACTGTCACTGATCGGCTTGAGAGAGTCGGTGAACCCGAAACGGCCTCAGAGCTGCGTGAAATGGCACGCGAGGC
The DNA here is from genome assembly GCA_029824495.1 of Fimbriimonadia bacterium. Taxonomy (GTDB): domain Bacteria; phylum Armatimonadota; class Fimbriimonadia; order Fimbriimonadales; family Fimbriimonadaceae; genus JALGXY01. Next base: position 111 of record JALGXY010000215.1, on the reverse strand, counting down.
AGGCGGAGCAGCCGACGAAGACTTGGCAGACGAATTTGAAGAGATGTTTGAAGCCGAAATGGACGAGGATACGAGCCGATGAAGCGGGGAGGCAGCCTGACAATTGTCTGC
>JALGXY010000214.1 GCA_029824495.1 Fimbriimonadia bacterium | reverse complement strand
TCGTGAACCATCACGAAGTTGTCAGCGAGCAGCTCCCGCTTCTCTTTACAGAAGAGAAGCCGGCCTTTCTCGTCGATCGTCGCCTCTTCCGTTCCGGAGAAGAATTGATCGAGCAGGAATTCGCCCGTTGATCCCATGACACCATTTCGGCGCTCTAAAGAGATGAATGGGGCCGATCACCATCCTTGGTTCCCGGCCCCTTCAATTCCGGACGCCGCCCGGTTGGGAGCAGACTCGCCGTCCATAGCTTGCAGCTCCAACTGTTGGGATTATAGTGGGAATGACCTTTGAAAATGCAAGCTTATTGATACTTTTTTGGGAAATAGTATCCACCGAACGGTTTACATAGAGAGTTAAGTAGTCATCTGTCTACTACTATTAACTGTTATACGCAGAATCCCAGATACTGCCCTTATGGGAATGGACTGGGAGCGGGTCCCAAAAACAGGAGCGGCCCCCAAAAACTTGGAGGCCGCTCATCAAAAAGCTGATACTGCCACTCTGCACTCAGCCTGACAGTGGTTTGCCACAAATCAGCCCAGACCTACAAAAAAAAGCATCCAGAGTCGAAAATCGACTCTGGATGCTCTTCGTGTTCAGAAGCCCATGCGAGAAAGCTGGTAACCCAGCTCAAGAATGCTGCCGCATTCGCAGAACGGGATATCCTTGCCCTCGAAAAAGCCGCCAAGGTTTGGATGAGCTGTCGTGCGTCCCAGCGGAACGCGCGGCATCATCTCATCGGCGCAGGCCAGGTTGTAAGCCAGTACGGCCATATTGGTCGCCATCTGCTTCAGGTTGATATCCGGGACTTCGGAAGGCTTGTCATTCTGGGTGTGCCAGACATGCCGGTAGGAGAGCCCGCCGCCCTTCACCATAAAGAATCCAGGAACGCCCTTCATCACAAACGAGGCGTGGTCACTTCCGCCGCGAGACATGCGATTGACTTCCTGCACCTTTACCGGCATCCCTGGGAATGCATCAGCCATCGGCGCAGCCGCCTGTTTGAGCAGTGGGATCATCTCAGGCAGTCCTGCGATACCAGCGTGCCAGTTCTGTCCGCTGTCTTCATTCAGCACCGCTGAGATCTTGTCCAGCTCTGCTGCGTGGTCTTCGACATACTTTCGGCTGCCGAGCAGCCCCTGCTCTTCTCCGGTCCAGAGGATAAAGCGGATCGTTCGTTTTGGCTTTGCACCGACCGTCTTTAGAATTCGTGCTGCTTCAAAAGCTGCTGTCGTGCCTGTCCCATTGTCCGAGGCCCCTGTTGAACCGGGACCGTTCCACGAATCGAAATGGCCACAGACAATGACGACCTCGTCGGGCTTCTCCGTGCCAGGAATCTCAGCAATAACGTTGTGCTGCTTCATCGGACGCCGAGTGAAGATGTTTTCGATATCTGCCTCGATCATCGGTGTCTCACCGGAATCGAGCTGATTCAAGATCATCTCGTAATCAGACCTACGAATCGTGATCAGCGGAGACTTCGGCTGGTTGTCCTCTTTATAGGAGTTCCAGCGACCGCTGGTCCAGACCAGCTCGCCATTTGTGCGGTAGATCCTGCCGGCGATGCCAGCATTATCGAGCGCATTGTCGATCTCGGTCGGCCGTTGTAGGTTGGGGCCGCCCATGCCCACCTGTTTCGGCATCAGAATGAACTTGCCCTTAAAGTTCTCAGGGGCTCTGGTGACGTCCTCAATGTTCTCGGGCAGCTTGACCGCCGCACCTTTCACTGCGCCATCTGTACCGACCGTCCAACAAGGCGTCGAAAAAACAAATTCAAAGTCGGAATCACCAAGCAGCTTGACAGACTGGCGCTCACCACGATCAAATCCGACCGGAATCGTGCCCCACTCCTCAAGGTGGACATTTTCGAGACCATAAGACCGGAATCGCCTTAGCGCCCAGGTCTTGCCACGATCGAGAGCACGAGACCCTGTCAGTCTGGCGCCGATCTTCTCAGAAAGCTCATCGAGCGTGCCTCTGGCTTGGCTTCGATTTTTGCCCTCATCGATGATCTTCTCGATGATGCTTGGATTGCCCTGTGCTGCCGCAAAAGAGGCGGCAAACGCTAGGACAGCAATTGATGCTCCCGGCTTCAAAAGACGTCTGATGAACATGAATACTACTGATTATGTCTTTCAGGCTCCGTTTGTGCCACAGTTTTTAGCGAATTCACCTTCATGAACACCCTCTTCTTATTGGCTGCGGCCTCTGTACTCCCCTCTTCGTCCGTTCAGTCCGGCGACATCGAGCTGTCGATTGCCGATTTCTCGGGTCAAAAGCACGCGGAGTTCTCACAGGTGATTGAGGGCCAACGGGTTCTCATGTTGGTCGGGATGTCCCACCCTTCGGCAGCCCAGAGCAAAGCGGAATACACGCGGGCATCCTGGAGCTTTACAGATGCTCAGCCTGCCAGCCAAGGAATCCTTCTGACCGGCAGCTATAACGGCACGCCGGGCGAGAGGCTTATAACAGCTATCGGGCCAGGAAGATTCCGCGTCACCGATATTGTCAAGACGGTGAAAGACGCCATGGTGGCCTCGGCTATGTCTGGCTATGTTGTCTGGCCGCAGGGGCAGGCGTCAATCAGAGAGACTCACGCTCCTGACTCGCTTGGACACGCGATCACAGACCACTTCTTCGGCAGCCCGTTTCTTTTTGCCGGTTCGGGGATCAGTTCCTGCGCTCTGCGGCCCGACCTTCAGGCCCTGGGCACCTACAGGCCGATGCCCGCGATCCTCGACAACTATGTTCGACCGAATGGTTCGGTTGAGATGGGCTTTGGGTTTGCCTCACTCAAAGATGACTCCGATGGGTTGCGGAGGGAGCTCTACGAGCGCAGGGTTCCCGGAGAGCTGAGATGGACCTACGAACTCGATTTCAATACAACAACC
>JALGXY010000213.1 GCA_029824495.1 Fimbriimonadia bacterium | reverse complement strand
GACCTGACTCTGCCGAGTCTGCTGAAGGAGAGCGGCTACACCACGATTCACGTCGGGAAAGCGCACTTCGGCACGGTCGGCTCCAGCGGCAACGACCCGAAAAATCTCGGGTTTGACATCAACATTGCCGGACATGGGCTCGGCGGCCCCGGCAGCTTCTACGGTCTGCACCGATTCAGCTCATCTATGAGAAAAGGCGGCCCCTTCAAGAAGGCCGAGTGGGATGTCCCTGGACTAGAGAAGTACCACGACAAAGACATTTATCTCACCGAAGCCCTGTCGATCGAAGCTCGATCTGCGATCCGCGAAAACGCCAGCACGGGCAAGCCGTTCTACATGAACTACGCGCCGTATGCCATTCACACGCCGATCATGATCAATAAACGATACGCCGACAACTATCCCGATCTGACCGGGCCAGAGAAAGCGTACGCCACGATGATCGAGACCTATGATGCGGCCCTCGGCGAGCTGGTTCAGGAGTTGAAGGACCTCGGCCAGTACGACAACACGATCATCCTCTTCAGCGGCGACAACGGCGGCCTCTCGGCACATGCCAGAGGCGGCATTCGACACTCGCACAACTGGCCGCTGCGCAGTGGAAAGGGCTCTGCCTATGAAGGCGGTGTCCGAGTGCCGACCATAGTCCGGGTACCTGGCGGACCAGCCGGAGCCAAGAACAGCACACCGGTGATCAGTCACGACTACTTCCCTACAATTCTGGAGTGGGCTGGAGTCGAATCACCAGCAGATCACAAGGTCGATGGCCTTTCGATGACCCGACTGATCCAAGGCGAAGAGCCGCCTCAGTTTGAGCGGCCGATCTTCTGGCACATGCCGCACTTCTGGGGCGTTTCAGGGCCGGGTGTCGAGCCCTATTCTGCGATCCGTGAAGGCGACTGGAAGCTGCTCTACTACCACTCTGACCAGCGGTTCGAGCTGTTCAACCTCAAAAATGACATTCACGAGAATACAGACATGCTGCACCTTCAGCCAAAGCGAGCTTCAGATATGGCGAAGCAGCTGAAGCGACAGCTTTTGGCCTCTCGAGCACAGATGCCGACCCTGAAGTCAACAGGTGAGCTCGTGCCGATGCCAGTCTTCAATCCATGAGCATCCTAGAGGCGATCAGCGCAAAGCGAGATGGGCGGGCCAACACGGACGCTCAGCTCTGCCTGATCGCCGATGGTGCATCGGACGGCTCAATTCCGGACTACCAGCTCTCTGCCTGGCTGATGGCCGTTTTTCTTAACGGCATGGACGACCGGGAGACGGCCGACTTGACAATGGCGATGGCCGAGAGCGGCGAGCGAATGGCGCTCGATGGTCTGCCGAAGCCGTGGGTCGACAAGCACTCAACCGGCGGGGTCGGAGACAAGACCACGCTGGTGTTGCTGCCGCTGCTGGCAGCGTGCGGGCTGACCGTCATCAAAATGTCGGGCCGTGGGCTCGGAATCACCGGCGGGACAATCGACAAGCTCGAATCGGTCCCCGGTTTCAGGATCGACCTCTCACCCGAGGAGATGAAGGAGCAGGCGAGGGAGATCGGACTCGCCTTGACCGGCCAAACCCCGAGGCTCGCACCCGCTGACAAGGTGCTGTATGGCCTGCGGGACGTCACCGGCACGGTCGCCTGCCTGCCGCTGATTATCAGCTCGATTCTGAGCAAGAAGATCGCCGGTGGTGCAGAACACGTTGTGTTCGATGTGAAGTGCGGCAGCGGCTGCTTCATGAAAACCCTCCCAGAAGCTGAAGAACTGCGAACTGGACTGGTCGAAGTCGGCCAAAAAGCCGGGTTGAAAGTGCGTGCTGCGATCACCGACATGGATCAGCCGCTGGGACACACTGCCGGCAACGCCCTTGAGGTCAAAGAAGCGATCCGCGTGCTGAAAGGAGAACCGGGTCGCGTGCACGACCTGGTTGTACACCTTGCAGGCCTCGCTCTGGAAAGCTGCGGAGCTGGCGATAAGGCCGACGCAGCCTCAGCCCTCGACTCGGGGCTGGCCCTCGCCAAGGCACGGGCCTGGTTTAAAGCTCAGGGCGGAGACACAACAGTCTTCGATTCCGAAGATTGGCAGACCGCTCCCTGCATCAGGATAATCGAAAGCCCGGCGGCCGGATACGTCTCTAAAATAGACTCGCAGGCGGTCGGTAAGCTGGTGATCAGGCTCGGCGGAGGCCGAAAGCAGAAGTCCGATGTTCTCGACCCGACCGTGGGCGTTGAACTGCATGTCGAAATCGGCGATAAGGTCGAAGTCGGCCAGCCTCTCGCCGCGATACACAGCAGCTCCAAAATCGAGTTCGAGCCTTTCATCCAGATTGCCGAATCCCCGGTCGAGCCTGCCCCGATCATCCTGGCCTGACGTCTACTTCACACTGCCCATCGTGATCCCCTTCACGAAGTACCGCTGGACAAAGAGGAAGATCACAACGAGCGGCACAAGAACGATCACCGCAGCGGTCATCTGAAGCGGCCAGTTTGTGGCTCCGTAGCTGTTCTTGAAGATCGAGAGGCCGACCTCCAGCGTACGCATCCGGATCGAGGATGTCGCCAGCAGCGGCCAGAAGAAGTCTGTCCAGACCGCAAAGAACGTGAAGGCACCTGCTGTTGCCAACGCAGCCTTGCTGAGCGGCATGACGATCGTAAAGCAGATTCGGAAGTCACCGGCGCCATCGAGCCTGGCGGCCTCGCTCAGCGAGGTCGGGATCTGCAGGAAGAACTGGCGCAGCAAGAAGATGTTGAATGCGCTGGAGAGACCAGGCACGATCAAGGCTGCATAGGTGTCGAGCCACGCCAGCTCTCGCATCATCAGAAAGACCGGGAGCTGTGTCACTGTGCCTGCGAACATCATCGACATCAGCACAGCGAGGAACATCGCGTTGCGGCCACGAAACTC
>JALGXY010000212.1 GCA_029824495.1 Fimbriimonadia bacterium | reverse complement strand
CTGGCTCCTTGTCTCCCTGGGTGCCGTCGCTGCCGGTGAGATTGAAGCTTGAACAGAATCGATCAGAAGAGGTCGATGCGGTCTGCCTGCTTCCTGGCTGGGAGCGCGTCGATGCGTATACGGTCGAGTGCGAGTGCGCGACCTGGGCTGAGGCGCATGTGATGGCTCGCCGCGCGATGGCTACCGCTCTGACTGGTGCGAGCAATAATCGCTAGTCGCTGCTGCGATAGCAGCTCAAGGCGCCGGATGGGCACTGCCTGACCTGGTTTTCGATTTCTTCGGTCGTCCCATTCTCCATCTGAACCCAAGGGCGATCCTTCGGTTTGAACACCTTCGGCAGGCCGAAGGCGCACTTCCCGCCATGGGTGCAGAGCTTCGGCTGCCAGACGACGGTCAATTCCCCGTTCGTGTATTCGCGTTTGCCTGTGGCCATGGATCTAGTTCGGAAACCTAAACTTGCTTCGCCAAATCTGCGGCTTTCGAGCCAAACTGCATCGCCTGGAGCTTGTTGCAATCCAGATCGAACAGATCGAGAACAGCCCCACGGGGGGTGTCATGGAACTCCCCGACCTTCCCGCCAGCGGCCAAAACCGCAGAACGGAACGCGACAAGGTCCTCGACATTCATCGAGGGGATCCATCCGCCGACCGGCTCAGTTTCTCGCCCGCCATGCAATGCCAAATTAACGCATCCAAGATCGAAGCTTGTCCAGAAATCCGACTCATAGGTCGGCTCCATCCCCAGCACAGCTTTGTAAAAGGCGCACGCCTGACCCATGTCGGCGACCGGTGCCCAGATCGTATCAACTCGAACTTTCGCCATCGTTGCCTTTCCCGATCCCGTTCTTCTCGAAGAAATCGTCACCCATGATCTTCGTCACGATCGAGTGCTGGTTCACTTTGTACTTTCGAGCGCGCGGCTCCATGTAGCTGCAGTCGATCTTCTCGCTCAGGTCGAACTCCGGCCCTTCTTTGGTCCAGGTCGCCTTTGTGGTCCGCAGCCAGGTGTCGTCATCTCGCTGCGGTGTGTCGAGCTTGAAGTGCGCGCCACGCGACTCGTCACGGATGATCGCTCCGCCGACAATCGCCTTCGACATCTCAACCATATGCTGAACGCCTCGGGTGAACGGTGCAGCCTGATTTGTCCAGGTATGGCCGTCGATAGCAGCACACTGTGTGGATCTGACGGTCAGCTCATCAAGCTTCTCGCGTGCGGCCAAAAGATCCTTCTGCAGCCGCCAGATGCCGACGTTGTTCCACATCGTATCCTGCAGCTCAGCCATGAGCTGGTACGGGTTCTCGTCGCCGCCGCCGGCCAGAATTGCGTCGTAACGGCTCTGCTCAGCACCCTTTGCGTCGTCGGAGACTGATTCAGGAAGATCAGCACACGAGACCTCCATATCGCGCAGATAGGAGAGCACGCCGAGAGCTGTCAGCTCGCCGCCGGTCAGACAGGTGAGCAGCGCGTTTGCACCCAGCCGGTTTGCACCGTGATACTGATATTCGCATTCGCCGGCAGCATAGAGTCCAGCGATATTGGTCGACTGGTTTCGCACCGAATCGACGTCAAGAGTGGAGTCGTGCCCCTTTTCAAAGTCGACCCACATGCCGCCCATCGTGTAGTGAACAGCCGGGTAGATCCGCATCGGGTTGTCGATCGGATCCTCGCGCATAAACTTCTTGTAGATGTCGAGAACGCCGCCCAGCTTGTCGGTGATCAGCTCTCGTGACATGCCTTTTTTGTGGTGAAGGTGGCTGATGTCGAGGAAAACCTGCTGGCCCGCCTTGTAGCCCTTGCCCATCCGGCAGACGCAGTAGATGATGAAGCTGACGATGTCGCGGCTGAGCAGGTTGCCGTAGACCGGGTCGAGCTCTTCGCAGACGTACCAGCGATCCTCTTCCGGAATTTCGAACGGCTTGCGCTCATCGTTCGGATTCTTGGGCACCCAGACTCGGCCGCCTTCGCCTCGGACCGATTCCGACATCAGTCGGCATTTGTCCTCGCCGGGAATGGCGGTCGGGTGGATCTGGATCATCTCGGGGTTGCCGTAGTGCGCGCCCTGCTGATAGCAGATGCTGACCGGCGTGCCGGCGTTGATGATCGAGTTGGTCGACTTGCCGAAGACGAGTCCGTTGCCGCCCGTTGCCATCACGACCGCGTCGGCCGGGAAGCTGTGGATCTCCATCGAGCGCAGATCCTGTGAGGTGATTCCTCGGCAGCGCCCTTGCTCATCCTTGATGATGCTGGTGAACTCCCAGCCTTCAAATTTTTCGACCAGGCCGCTCGCTTCGTAGCGGCGGACCTGCTCATCAAGCGCGTAGAGCAGCTGCTGCCCTGTTGTTGCGCCAGCGTAGGCTGTTCGATGCTTGAGGGTGCCGCCGAAACGTCGGAAGGCGAGCACCCCTTCATCTGTCCGGTTGAACGGCACGCCCATGCGGTCGAGCAGATAGATGATCGCCGGAGCTCGCTCAGCCATTCGCATGACAGGAGGCTGGTGGTTCAGGAAGTCGCCGCCCGTAATCGTGTCTTCGAAGTGCAGGTAGGGCGAGTCGCCCTCTCCGCGGAGGTTGACCGCTCCGTTGATGCCGCCCTGGGCGCAGACACTGTGGCTGCGTTTGACGGGGACGAGGCTGAAGAGCTGAACTTTGTGACCGGCTTCGGCCAGCTTCATGGTGGTCATGAGGCCGGCGAGACCGCCTCCGACGACAACGACTTTGTGCTGGGCAGGCATCTATGAAATTCCTGCCCCGGATTCTACTCGGCTCAGGGCCGCTTCAGGTAGGCGTAGGCATTGTGAGCGTGGATCGATTCCTCATTCTCGACTTCGATCTCAAACTCATCGATCCGGCCGTCGTTCTCAAACGCCAGAGCGACCTCGCGAACCATGTCCTCAACAAACCGGGG
>JALGXY010000211.1 GCA_029824495.1 Fimbriimonadia bacterium | reverse complement strand
CACGCAGTGTCGGTTCGCTCAACCAGACCATGGCCCAGGTTCAGGCCGCTGTTGACCGCATCTACACAGAGATCCTCGAGGTTGAAGAGACGATCTCCGATCAGCCAGATGCCAAGACACTGGAAAAGCTGGTCGGGCGCGTCGAGTTCAAGAATGTCAGCTTTACTTATCCCGACGGGACGCCGGCTCTCAGCAACATCAGCTTTGTGATCGAGCCAGGCACCTCTATTGCGCTGGTCGGGCCGAGCGGCGCAGGCAAGAGCACAATCGCAGACTTGATGCTGCGGTTTTATGACCCAACTGAGGGCGAGATCCTTGTCGACGGTGTCGATATTCGCGAACTGAAAGGCCAGTGGCTGCGAAGCCAGATCGGTGTCGTGCCTCAGCAGACTTTCTTGTTTGCCGGAACGATCGAAGAAAACCTGAAGCTGGGTGATTCGGCTGCCTCGATGGAGCGGCTGGAAGAAGCGAGCAAGGCCGCCAATGCGACGCAGTTCATCGAATCGACAGAAGACGGATTTGACACAAACCTGGGCGAGCGCGGGGTGCGGCTCAGTGGAGGCGAGGGTCAGCGGCTGGCGATTGCGCGAGCGCTGGTCAAAAACCCCAAGATGCTGCTTCTCGATGAGGCGACCTCAAATCTGGATGCACACAGCGAGAAGATTGTCACAGAGGCGCTGGAGCGAGCCATGTCTGAGCGAACAACGCTGTTTATCGCTCATCGACTGACAACCGCCGCCCGTGCCACAAAGATCGTGATGCTGCATCACGGCGAGATTTTGGAGCAGGGCACGCACGACGAGCTGGTCGAACAGAACGGAGCCTATGCGGGCATGTACCGGGCTTTCTCTGCCGGATTCCTGGAGGACGCCGTTGTCTGATGGTCCGCTCCTCACTACAGATTCTGTTGCCTGTGGCCGTGACGGCAAGGTTCTGATCGAGGAAAAACAACCCTGCTCGAAACCCTCAGCGGAACACTGGAGATGTACGGCGGGTCGATCGAGCTCGACGGCCGCAGCCTCCACAAGATCAGCTCACGAGAACGGGCTCAGATGATCGGCTACGTTCCCCAACGTGAGGAGCCGCTCTTTGAATTCTCAGTCCGCGAGGTGGCTGCCATGGGACGAATCCCCCACTCGACTGGCCTCAATGAGACCGAAGAAGATTGGGAAGCGGTCGATCAGGCTCTTGAGCAGACCGATGTGGCCCGGCTGGCCGAAAAATCGGTTATGCGGATCAGCGGCGGCGAACTTCAGCGGACGTTGATCGCAAGGGCGATCGCACAGGGGCCAAAGATTCTGCTGCTGGATGAGCCGACGGCGAGCCTCGACATTCCGCATTGGCATGACCTTTCAAAGATCATCCGCTCATTGACGGCAAGCGGAACTGCGGTCGTCATCTCAAGCCACGACATCAACTGGGCTCTGCCGCTGGCAGACAGCGTGATCTGCCTAAATAAAAATGGAACCTGGCAGGGTCCGCCTTCGGCTGCCAAGTCCCATCTGGAAGAAGCGTTTGGGATTCGTCTGGAAGCTGTGATGCTTAGCAGCGGCCAGACAGCGCTCTATCCGGTCAAACCTAATTAATTCTCATCGCTGCCGGCCGATTTGGCACGCTCAGCATCTTCTTCTTTCTTCTTCACTTCGTGGTGCGAGGTCTCTAGGAACCACTGTGCACTGGTGACCGACTCATTGAGAATCGGCTCGTGAATTGTCGGCGCAGCGATAATGATTGAGGGTCGAGAACTCAATGTAGCGTTCAGGTTTTCGGTCGGAGTATCGGGTGCCCGATTCTCTTTTACGGGCCGATCAGAACCTGAAACTGCGGCAGCGAGGCCAACAGTTGCTGCTTCTTTCTGCTGTTCTGTGATCTGAGGCGCTTCATCCTGCTTGTCAGGGAAGAGCTGGCTCAGCAGTGATCTTCCGCTGGCGTTGGACAGGTTTACGATTCCAAACACAGCCAGGGCAACCAGCAAGATGACCACAACCGCTATCGGTGACTTTCTTTTCTGCATGACGGACTCCACTGAATTATATCAGCTTGAGTATCCTGGTCCCGTTGAGCGGCCTGCTGCCGCTTCTCTGAACCCTTATGAGCTTGATCGCCGCCGTTGATGCTCGACTGATTGGAGCACAGAGCACCGGAGACTCAAGCTACTGGGCTGGTCTGATCCGGGGATTCTCCCAAATAGAGACCGACGCCAGAATTCTCCTACTATCCAACACCGATCGGCCCAAGAACATTCCCGACGCCCCTCAATTTGAGTGGATTCGCGTCGATTCACCAACTTCCCGGCTCTGGAGCCTTCTCTCATTCCCACAGGCAGCGAAGAAGCTGGGCGCCCATGTCGTGCACAGCCAGTACTCGCTCAGTCCGCTGGTCAAACGTGGCGGTGTGACCACGATTCACGATGTTTCGTTCTTTATCGGCCCTGAGTGGTTTCAGCTTAAGGACCGGCTGATTCTCCAGAATTCTGTTCCTGCAACTGCCAAGCGTGCCGCAGCGGTCATCACTGTCTCAGAGACCTCGAAAGCCGAAATCGAACAGTACATTCCGGCGGCCAGGGGCAAGACTCATGTCACCTACAATGCCCTCGGCTCGAACATCAAAGAGATGACCGACGAAGAGGCTGCGGCCATCGTGCGTGATGAGCTGGAAGTCACTGATCCCTATGTTTTGACCGTCGGAACACGCTGGCCCAGAAAGAACATGCAGCTCGCGGCGCAGGCTGTTGACAAGCTTCCGGATGCTGCTCCCCAAAAACTGGTTGTCACCGGCAAGTTTGGCTGGGGAGACGAGATGCTCGGCGATCGATCGATCCCCGTGGGCTACGTTTCTGACAGGCAGTTGACAGCTCTCTACAGGTGTGCAGACCTCTATCTCGCGCCCAGTCGGCACGAAGGGTTCGGCATTCCGCTGTTGGAGGCATGGGCTTGTGATTGTCCGGTCCTTTCCAGCAGAGGGGGATCTCTGCCCGAAGTAGCAGGTCATGCCGCGGAGCTTGAGCCGACATATGAAGTCGATTCATGGTCAGATTCAATCGCGACTCTGCTCGAGAGCCAAGAGCGACGCGATGAGCTGATTAAGAAGGGCCGAGTCAGGCTTGGAGACTTTTCTTGGAAAGAGACCGCCCGCAAAACACTTGATATCTACAAGGAGGCTGCAGATGCTTGATAAGGAGTTGCGTGATGTTTTGGCGTGCCCTCGATGCAAGGATCATTCAGCACTGAGTGAATCAGAAGACGAGCTGACCTGCCCCTCTTGCGGGTCTGTGTTTCCGATCAAAAACGGCATCCCTTGCCTGATAGGGGACAAGGACTTGACCAGCGAAGAGATCCACGGCGACGATTAGGCGCGGTACTCTTTCGAGCAAGCAGATGAGCAGCCAACTGAAGATTCTGGTCCTGCATGGGCCGAACCTCAATCTCACAGGTTTTCGTGAGCCGGACCTTTACGGCAAGAAGAGCCTGGCCGAGATTGATGATGAGATTCACAAGACCGCATCCGATTTGGGAATTGAAGTCCGGATTCTTCAGTCGAACCATGAAGGTGTTCTGATCGACACGATTCATGAGAACCGCACGTGGGCGGATGGCATTGTGGTCAATCCTGGCGGGCTCACTCATTATTCGATCGCTCTTCGCGACGCCCTCACTGCTGTGCGGCTGCCGGTGATTGAAGTTCACATGAGCAATGTGCAGGCACGAGAGGAGTTCCGGAAGCACTCAGTGATCGGCCCGATCGCTGTCGGCACCATCGCTGGACTAGGACTCGCCGGCTACACTCTCGCCCTTCGCGGCATGCTTCACATTCGAGAAAACACCCTATGACCAGCCTTGAACGCCTCAGAGCGCAGAT
>JALGXY010000210.1 GCA_029824495.1 Fimbriimonadia bacterium | reverse complement strand
AAGTCTCCCAGTTGTACGGCTGGTTGGCATCAACGACGATCGGCTCAGGGTCGAACGAAACTGTGACCTTGGTCGTCTCGCTCTGGATCGACTCTCCGATCAACTTGATCCGCTCTTCGTCTGCTTCTGAGATGAAGCCGCGACGTGTTGTCACGCTCCCATCCAGATTGCGCTGAACTACATGTACGGTCGAAAATACGACGATCCGAATTGCTCTCTCTTCGGGCTGGATCGCCAACGAAGGCACCAGACCTGAGAGAATGGCCAAGCCAGCCGAGATCATAGACCCCATTCTAGTCGAAAATTCGGATGTCGAGTTCTGATGTGGCGTGTCCGTCGCCTCGAGTGAATTCTAGATCCTTGTGGCTGCCGATCCCGCTCAGATCATCAGGCAGCTTTTCGATGATGCCTATGACCACTTTTCGGGCGTTTTCGGCGTTCTGCTTAAAGACCTCAAGAACACTGTGTGCGGTGACGGCTTCTGTGTCGGCAACAACGCCTGAGTCGAAGTCAGTGACCAGAGCGATGTTGACCACTCCCATGCCGAGCTCGTGGCAGAGATAGCCTTCTGGGTACTGGGTCATATTGATGATGTGCCAGCCCATCTTGGTGAACCACTCCGACTCTGCCTTGGTCGAAAATCGGGGTCCATTGCAGACGACGACGGTCCCGGTCTCGTGAACTGTGATCCCGTTCTCACGGATCACTTCGGCAGCGATCGACCTCAGCGTGTCGTCGTACATGTTCGCCGGCGAAATGTGAGCTGTGATCGGTCCATCGTAAAACGTATCATCTCGGCCTTTGGTTCTGTCGACAAACTGGTCCGACAAAACGAAGTGACCTGGTTCGATGTGCCGCTGGAGCGAGCCGACAGCACACGGGCTGATGATCGCTTTGACGCCGAGTTTGTGCATCGCCCAGACATTCGCCCGATAGTTGATCTTGTGCGGGGGGATTGTGTGGCTTCGCCCGTGTCGAGGGAGAAATGCGACCTGCCTTCCTCCGACATTTGCCACCATGACCGCATCGCTGGGTGGACCATAAGGCGTGTCGACTTTCACCTCTTCGACATCATCGAGCAGCGAATAGAGTCCGGAGCCTCCAAAGACGCCGATTTCAATTTTGGACATTAGGAACGATCCTTCCCGGCGGGAACAAACGCCTGATTCAGGCCTTCGATCAGAGTGTGAACGCGGGAGCCGGTGCGGAGCAGAACATCCCCATCGACATCGTAGACGCGTCTCTCGATCTGCGCTTCAATCGGAGCCAGCTTCTCGTCGGCAAGAATCCGCTCTCCAGTGCCCATGGTCGTTATGATCACCTCGGGGTTTAGATTGATGAGCTGCTCGTAGCTGACCGTCTCAAATCGGACGCTGTCAGGTCCGACGAGCTTTCCTCCAGATGCTCCAACGACTTCGGCAAGGAACGAGCCTGTGCCGACAGCCATGTACTGGGCGCCTGGATCGCCGATCAGCACGGCAACGGTCGGGAATTCGAGGTCTCCCATCGAAGAGAGGCTCTTTTCTCGAGCCGCGTAGATCTCATCGATGTAGGCAGAGGCGTCAGATTCGCCGCCAGTTTTTGCCGCCAGCTTGTAGAGGAAAACTTCGAGCTGGTCGATAGTTCGGATCTCCATCGGCATAAGCTCGCAGCCGATATCGTTCAGCTTCTGGACGACATCGTCTCCATAAAGATCGACATCGTAGAGAACAAGGTCAACGTTGTAGTTGACAATCTTCTCGAAGTCTGGTGTGGTGCCGTCGACAACCACGTCGACTGAACGAGACCAGCCCAGCGGATAGTTGTCACTGCTGGTCCAGCCCTTGAAATACTTGATCAGACCAACACGGCTGTACAGCTCGGTGGTTGAAGGGGAGAGGCTGACAACGGAAGTGTAGTTCTTCTCCCGTACTTTGCCGCCGACGATCGCTGTTTCAGATTGAACACAGCCTGCAGCGACGAAGACTGCAGCGGCCAAAATTGCCCAACGTCTCATCATTCTGATGATTCTGACGCATTCTAAGGGGTAGATCACTCCCGAGGTCCGCCTAAGGCCCCCCACAGTTCGGGTATCTTTCCACCTGCCACGCAGGGGTATAGCTCAGTTGGTAGAGCGGCGGTCTCCAAAACCGCAGGTCGCGGGTTCAAGTCCTGTTGCCCCTGCCATCTCTTTTTCAGGCCCGACAGCTCGATGCTGTTGGGCTTTTTTGTGCTTGAAGACCGCACTCGATAGGCTGTGATCCGCGTAAGATAGGAAGAGAGCCGCTGGCTCATTCAGATTTGAGGGCAGATAATGAAATACACAACCATGCTTTTGGCGGCCGGAACGCTGATTCTCGCCGGGTGCGCAAAGACTGAAACGACAGCAGTTGAGAACTCGAGTGACCCTGTTGTTGAGACCCCGGTCAGCGGTGGTCTTGCTGATCGCGTTTCGACAATCGCCTTTTTGGCCGATGACAAAACGGTGACGATGGAGGAGATGGCCGGCACTTATAGCGGAAACATGGAGTTTGGCGAGGTCTTCATCAAGCTTATGAAGGAGTTCATGGTCGGAATGATCAAGGGCTTCGCTGAGGCATTTGGTGACGGCGAACAGTCGCAGGAGGATCTCGACGCGGAGATTGCAGAGATGGAGGCGGAGCTCAAGGAGCAGTTTGAAGGCACAATCGCTGTTCAAGTAGAGCTAAGAGCCGATGGCACTGCTGTCATGGTGAGCCCTGATGACGACGAAGATGAGCCGGAAGAAGGCACTTGGAGCCTGAGCGAAAGCGGCAATGAAATTATCATCGATACAGATGATGATGAACCGGGAATGAACCAGATGATCGAAGAGATCAAGTTTTCGATTTCTGAAGACAAGAACACCCTGGTCCTCGATCTTGTTGATCAAGAGACCGAGATGGAGATTCCTCTGACCTTGAC
>JALGXY010000209.1 GCA_029824495.1 Fimbriimonadia bacterium | reverse complement strand
TGTCCAGGCCAAGATTAAGGGCAGCGTCGGCTAAAGGCCCTTCCTGGACCACGCTCGATCTTGCCTTCGACATCATGCCCTGATCCCACTCGGGGTGGGTTTCGTAAAGATACTGAGCGATCACAAGGCCGACAACTGAATCTCCGAAGAACTCCAGCCTCTCATAGCTGTCACGAACAGAGTTGGCTGCTGCCGAGCGATGGGTCATCGCTAGGGTGAACAGCTTTTGGCTCTTGAGAGGGATTTCTTTCGGAATCATGCGGGAACTGCGGTGAGTGCTTGAGCTAATCGTTTGGCCGCTTCTGCAAGGTCTTCTCTGCTGACGGCAGTGCTGATGCGGATATGTCCTGGTGCTGCAAATGCCGAGCCAGGAACAACCGCCACGTGCGCTTTTTCAAGCAGGTATTCGGAGAGCTCAATATCGGTTTTGAAGCGACCTTCCATCAGCGCAGAGACATCTGGGAACAGATAGAAGGCGCCCTGCGGATCGTTGACCCTCAGGCCCTTGATCTTTCGCAGATCAGCAAGCATCTGATTTCGTCGAGCCTCAAACTCGGCTCTGACTTTTTCGATCTCTTCAGCCGGCATCTTCAGAGCCTCGACTGCGGCAGCCTGACCAAAGGTGACGGCGCCGCTGGTTGTCTGATCCTGGACACTCGCCATCGCCTTGGTGATGGCTGCGGGAGCGCAGGCGTAGCCGATTCTCCAGCCGGTCATCGCAAAGGTTTTGCTGCAGCCATTAATCGTGATCGTCTGCGCGGCAATCTCATCGCTGAGCGACGCGATGCTCACAGGCTTAAAGTCGCCATAGACGAGGCTCTCGTAGATCTCGTCTGAGATCACCCAAAGACTGTGTTTCAATGCCAGTTCAGCGATCGCTTTCAATCGATCGATCTCGACGCCCGCGCCGGTGGGATTGCAGGGGCTGTTGACCATGATCGCCTTTGTCTTGGGCGTAATCGCGGCGGCTATCGCTTCTGGGTCTGGCTGGAATCCACTCTCAAATGTCGACTGGACAATGACGGGGACGCCTCCGGCAAGTTTGACTTGAGCCGCATAGGAACCCCAATAAGGAGCCAGGAGAATCACCTCATCCCCCTGATCGACCGTCGCCAAAAGAGCGTTCATCAGGGCCTGTTTGGCCCCAGCGGTCACGGTGATCATGTCCTCCTCGGCCGGAATTCCGTTCTCTTCTGTCAGTTTTTTGACAATTTCTTTTCGAAAAACTGGAAGGCCCCGACTCGGTGCATATTTGGTCAATCCTTGGTCAAGCGCCGCCTTTGCCGCTTCACAAATCACTGCCGGAGTGTTGAAATCAGGTTCACCAGCGGCCAAGGAGATGACATCGACGCCTTTGGCTTTCAATTCGTTGGCCAAGGCTGTCATGCCTAAGGTGGGTGAAGGTTTGATGCTTTTTGCAAGCTCAGAAGGCTGGGCGGACATGCAGATTTGAGAATACCTCTGCCTATAATCAACCCAGTGGGCGGAAGAAGTCTCTCGACTATGATCGTAGTCTCATTGGCGGCGATGGTGTTTGTCATGCTCATCCTGCATGTTGGGATGGGCGGCTCTTCGCAGTTTCAGGCGGGTGAAGTTCTCAGAGCGATTCTGGGCGGCCCGATTGAAAGAGGCGACACGACCTCTCACGTCATTTGGAAGCTTCGGCTTCCGCGAGCCTGCACCGCACTCCTGGTGGGAGGAATCCTCGGCGGAGTCGGAGCAGTGTTCCAGTCGCTCTTCCGCAATCCGCTGGCAGAGCCGTTCATCATCGGCGTTTCTAGTGGGGCGGCGTTGGGCGGATCACTCATGCTGGTCACCGGCTTAAGTGCAATGTTCTGGGGCCTCGGCATGGTGGCCGGCGCCTTTGTCTGCGGCATGCTTACGCTGTTCCTGGTTATGGCCTTGGCCAGATCCCGGGGTTCTGTCGAGATTCACACCCTTCTGATCTCTGGCGTTGTCGTCAGCGCGATGCTCTCCTCGGCACTCAGCCTGGTGCTCTTGATGAAGGGGCACAATCAGACAGCAGTCCTCAGGTGGCTGCTCGGATCGCTCAGCACAACCAACTGGGAGTCGAACGCAATTCTGGCCGGAGCCCTGCTGATCGGCATCCCGATTCTCTACGGCAAAACGCGGGCGATGAACGCCTTTGCCCTCGGCGAATCGACTGCACACAGACTGGGCGTCGATGTAGCCCCGACCAAGATGACCGTGTTGGCCATCGGCACGGCCATGACAGCTGCTGCTGTTGGCGCGGTGGGGATCATCCCATTCTTGGGATTGGTTGCTCCGCACATTGCACGAAGACTGGTCGGTGTTGATCTGAGAAAGTCGTTTGTGGCAGCCGTACTGATCGGCATGGTTCTGCTGCTCGCAGCAGATTTCCTCTCAGCCAAGACGATGGATAAACCGGTTGGCGCGATCACAGCGGTTCTTGGTGCGCCGATACTCTTGGTCCTGCTCAGAAGAGCGCCCGTTCCGGCGTCTTAGTCACCGAAGGGACGGCAGAGCGGGTCACCGACGACCATGTCCTTCCAGAGCAGGAACTCAGACGCCGCATAGAAGCTTTCAGCTAGATTCTGCCCACTGGTGTAGTAATGAAAGAGCAGACTCGTCTTGGCCAGAGCCAGAGTGTACGGCTCGCTTACGTAGCCTTTGACACCTGTCACACCAGAGGCGATCAGGTCAGCGATCAGGCTCTGACCCTGATCAGTCGGTTCAAACGTGCGCGCACTGGTTGAAACAAACGTCTCGGCAATCGCCCCCGGGTGAAACTTAAGGTTCTTGTAGATGCCCTTGTTGAACCGACCGTCGTTGCTGCCCCAACTGGCGTAGCCCATCAGCGTCTGGCCAGGGTCCTTAAACTCAGCTTCCTTGTCGATCTCGGATTCAAAACCTGCCTCGTTGAGTCTCTTATGCCCGATCTCC
>JALGXY010000208.1 GCA_029824495.1 Fimbriimonadia bacterium | reverse complement strand
TAAATGATCCGAGATTTGACTTTCGACTCCAGCATCAATTTGGCAGAGGCGTATATGGCTGGGCAGGCCTGGATCGGATTTTTGAACAGAATTCGTTCTCGGTGGGACTCGGCATGAAACGCTGATTGAGAGGCTTCTGATATGAAGGTGATTTTGAAGAGGACCGTTCCCAAGCTTGGGAAAGAGGGCCAGGTAGTCAATGTAAAGGACGGCTACGCCCGTAATTTCCTGTTCCCGCAGGGCATGGCCATCGTTGCTGACAAAGCTCAGCTCAACGCTCTGGATATCCGCAACAACCGGATCGCTGCACAGCTCGAAGAGACCAAGGCTGCGGCCGCGGACCTGGGCTCAAAAATCGATGGCAAAAATGTCAAGATTCAGGTGACCGCTGGCGAGAAGGGCCGCCTGTTTGGTGCAGTGACATCACAGTACATCAGCGATTCGATCAAGGAGCAGCTCGGTGTTGAAGTCGACCGCAAAACGGTCGGCATCCTGCAGCCGCTGAAGCGGCTCGGAACCTATCACATCGAGATCGATCTTCATCGTCTCGTTGACTGTGCTGTGGATGTCGAAGTCTTCGACCCGAACTACCACGAAGAAGAAGAAGTGGAAGAAGAGGTTGTCGAGACTGAAGAAGCTGATGCTCCTGCTGAAGCTGTTGCTGAGGAAGCAGCAGTCGAAGAAGCTGCAGCTGAAGCCACGGAAGAGGCTCCTGCTGAGGACGCCCCGGCCGAAGAAGCCTGATTTTCCACAACCTTCCCACAATTTGAGGGCTCCCTAGCTGGGAGCCCTCTTTTTTTGGCTCTAGGTCCGCGAATCGCAGCCGCCTGCCCAAGAGTCTTTAAATCAAGTCATGTTGACCGCACTAATTGGAGCAGCTCTGCTCAATCCGTCTTACGCGCAGGTCGGGCAGCCGCAGCTCACTTCCAGCTCTGTCCGCCTCGCTCTGACGCCAGATCTAAATGGCCATATCTCCGACGAAGAGTGGGATTCCCTCGGCATGAGTTCAGGTGGACGAGTCTTCTTCCAGTGGGACCCTGATGCTCTCCATTGGGCGGGCGAAGCCAAATCAGATCAAGACGTGGTCCTTTCGCTTGACTATAACGGTGACGGCTGGCTGGTCGGCGATGACAACTACGAGATTCGAACCTCTTTCGCTACTGGTGAGCCGACAATCCTCGTGCGGCGTCTCGATGCGACTGACAAGAGCGGCCCCCAGTGGAAGCCTGGTGGTCTTGCCGCTGGAGCGATTCAGGTCGCGGCAGCGGCAACAGCCTCCGGCTGGACACTGGAAGCGAGCTACTCGCCTCCGTCAAATGCCAAACCTAAGGCCTCACAAAGGCTGGGGATCCGCGTCGATACGGTAGGTCAGGATGACGATCTCGGCGAACCGTTCCGACCGCGATCAATGGCGTTTCTAGTCCTCCAGTTCAACTCCAGCATCAACTTGCCGGCCAACATGTCCTGGAAGCCGATCCTGCGCACAAGAGAGGTGGCTCGGGAAGAGAAACTGACAGTCGAATACGAAATCAAACGTGACGACGAAACGATCGACTTCGATCGATTCAGCTACCGCGGCGAAGGATTGATCGGCGACTTTATCGCAACAGGCAGACAGCCATTCCCGCCGTTTGACGGCTCTAAACTGAAGCTGAGGTACGACTCGATCATCGCTGAGGAGGCCCGCTCCGGCTGGCGAGTCCTGCGCGCCGAACTCAAAGATGGACTGAATGAACCGGTGGTATTGAGAACCAGCATCCGGGTCGCCAACTTCATCGAATTCGACTTCCGCATGACCAATACGCTCAATGCTTCAGACGACGCACAGATCCTGCGGGGAAGCATCGTATTGAAGTCGAGTGCCATGGGCCGCCTAGAAGGTGATTTCAACCTCGAAGCTCCCAGCGATTGGACGATCAGCAACGGTGCGAGCGCCAAGTACCTGATCTACCACCCGCACGGCACTTTCCGAGTTCCAATCGAGGTGATCATCCCGAAAGGAACGGTCGGAGTCTTCCCGGTCACGGCTACGGCCACAGTCGGTGAGCGCGTCATGACCAAAACGCTCTATCTCACGCTTAAATGAGCAGAGCAACCTCAGAGGAACGCTTCGGCAGGACTGCCCAGAATTATCTGGACAGTCCTGCTCACAAGCAGACCGACCGCCTGGCAGCACTGGCTCAACGAGTCGGCCAAAAGGGTGGAATCGTGGCCGATGTCGGCACGGGCGCAGGCCACTCAGCAGTCGCATTTGCGGAGCTGGCTGACAAGGTCCTCGCGGTCGATCCCACGCAGGAGATGCTTGACATCGTCAAGGCGAACTCTCCTGCCAACGTGGAGCCAGTCAAGGGGCACGCTGAACAGCTCCCTATTGAAGACAACTCGGTCGATGGCGTCACCACCCGGCTTGCTGCACACCACTTCGAGGACATCGACAAGTTTTTGGCTGAGTCAGCCAGGGTTCTAAAGCCAGGAGGCTGGTTCCTGATCAACGATATCATCGGCCCCGAGGATGTGGAGACCTGCGAGCAGGTCAACCACGTGGAGGCGGTCCGTGACCCCTCGCACCGATGGTGCCATCCCGGCTCCTGGTGGCTGACTCACATCTCAGACGCGGGCTTCCACGTCGAATGGGTGGAATTCAACTCGAAGCGGCTCGATCTCGAGGACTGGCTTCAACGCCAGGAGGTCTCCCCGGAGGTGTTCGATGAGGTGGTCAATACGGTAATGACCAGCACAGGACGACTGCGCAGCCATTTCCAGCCGCTCAACACGCAGCCAAAGCTGTTCCATCTGCTTGAGATGACCCTGCTGGCTCGTCTCGACTAGCGCTCAGCGGACTCGAATACCGGCGGCAGCCATCTCGGCTTTCAGTGCTCCGACGGTTGTGACCTGATCGTGCAGGATCCCGGCAAGAAGTACAGCA
>JALGXY010000207.1 GCA_029824495.1 Fimbriimonadia bacterium | reverse complement strand
GTCATTATTGAGACTGTCTCTCCCCACCGTCAGGCGGCATACGACGCCAGCATCTACATTATCGAAGAGCTGAAACGCCGTGTTCCGGTCTGGAAGAAGGAGCACTATGTTGACGGCGAATCGGACTGGATTGGAGCTTCGGCTGGCGACTCTCTTGGCTTTGATGAGGAGCGCTACTCCCGTCAGACGGTTCTGCCGGATATCGGAGTGTCTGGGCAGCAGAAGCTGGCGGCCTCACACGTCGTAATCGTCGGGGCTGGCGCCCTGGGGTGTGCCTCTCTTCCGATGCTGTCGGCTGCCGGTGTCGGAAGAATCACAGTGATTGACGGTGATCGCGTCGAGCTGAGCAACCTTCCTCGACAGACGCTGTTCGGTGACGCGGACCTGGACAGACACAAAGTTCATGTCGCCTGCGAGCAGGCGCGCAGACTCAAAAAAGAGCTGACCGCAGAACCAAAAATCGACTGGGCTCACCAAGGAAAATGTTCGGCCTTGATCGAGGGCGCTGATGTTGTTCTCGACTGCACCGACTCATTTGAAGCCGCCTTCGCACTCAACGATGCTTGTGTAACGGCGGAAATCCCTCTGGTCCATTGCGCCATTCATCGCAGCGAGATTCGGGCCCTGATTGCCCAAAAAGGGATGTGCCTTCGGTGCCTCTGGCCAGATGAACCTGTCGATGGCTGTGTGGAAGCCTGCGACCAAGCGGGAGTTCTCGGCCCGTGTGCTGGTGTGGCTGGTCAGATCCAGGCTTGGGAAGCGATCAGACTGATCACTTCGGGCACCTCACCACTCTGCTCTTCTCTTCTGATTCAAGATCTCGACAGTCACTCGTCGCTGCTGGCTGCAAGGGAGCCGAACCATGCCTGCCCGGCATGCTCAGGTGCAGCGATTCCAGCCTCGGCTGTGCTGCACTTCGAGGAGATCCCCAAGGATTGGACCTTGGTTGATATCAGGGACGAAGATGAGATCGCGGAAAGTCCGGTCGTGGGTTCCCAGCCGCTCTCCGAACCGCTGCCAGCCGGCCCGGTCCTCTTGCTGTGCGAAAAGGGACGACGTGCCGCTGTAATGGCAGCAGAAATCCGCAAAGGTGGCCGCACAGATGTGTTCGCCCTAAGCGGCGGTCGAAAGCGGCTGCAGGGCTGACCACTTGGCGCTCTAAAGAGCCGAATCTTCACTCTTTCGTGCATAATCACACTGTCATGATTCAGCCTGGCGATAACGCTCCAGATTTCACTCTCTTGACAACCGCTGACGTTGGCGGCGAACCGAACGACTTCGGCATGACCGAGGTCAACCTCGCCAGCCACAAGGGCAGTTCAAACGTCGTCCTTCTCTTCTTTCCTGCAGCGTATGCACCGCCATGCACAGATGAGATGTGCAGCGTTTCAGGTTCGATGGACAGCTACGCTGCTCTTGATGCGAAAGTCTATGCGATCAGTCCAGACAATCCGTTCGCTCAGCAGGCCTGGAGCGAGGCAAAGGGCATCAAGGTGCCGATTCTCAGCGACTATCAGCGCAAGACCATCGAGGCCTACGGGATGGTCCTTCCCGACCTGATCGGCCTCGGCCCTGGCACGATCCGCTCTGCGGTCGTGATCGACAAACAGGGTGTTGTCAGGCTCGTCAGCGATACTGAAACACCGCTTGATATGCCCGATTTTGATGCTGTCTCCGACTGCCTAAAGTCACTCTGACATTCGGCGCTTTCGGTCGACAACATAGATGGGGATCAGCAGGAGAAGGCTGATCCCCAGCATCAGAGCGGCGAGTTTGTGTGCAGCGCCGTAGTCGAGACCCTCGACATGCTCGTAGATAGCGATCGAAGCGACCCTGGTGGAGCCAGGAATGCTTCCACCCAGCATCAAGACAACTCCAAACTCTCCCATTGTGTGCGCGAATCCGAGCACGGAGGCTGTGATGATCCCTGATGTTGAAGCCGGCACGGCTACAGACCAGAAACGACGCCACGCGTTGGCACCATTCGCCTCTGCCGCTTCAAGCTGGTCTCTGCTCACTCCTTGGAAGCTGCTGATCAGCGGCTGAACCACAAAGGGCAGCGAGTAGATCATGCTGCCGATTACGAGCCCTGGAAAGGTGAATGCGAGCTGAGCAAATCCGCTGGAGACGAGCGGGCCTTGCGAACCGAGCAGGAGCAGGAGGTAGAAGCCGAGTACTGTCGGAGGAAGCACGAGCGGCAGAGCGATCAGCGCCTCCAAAACTGCTTTCCAGCCGCCACGGCTTCGTCCGAGCCACCAGGCGAGAGGCATCCCGACCACGAACAGGCAGATCACGGTTATCGCAGCGAGCGCAAACGTGATTAGGAGGGCCTGGAGGTCGCTGGAACTGATCACTCTTCTGGAAGAAGATAGCCGAAATCACGGATGATCTGGCGCGCTTTGGGGTCGGTTTGGACAAATTCGAGGAAATCCGCGGCGAGGGGGCTGTCTGACAAGAGCAGAACCTCCTGCAGAATCTGAGCGTGCTCCTCTGTCGGCACCAGGTAGCAGGAGCCTGGAATCGGATCTTGAGCAATCAGGGTAGACCAAGCGACGACTCCTGCGTCTGCGTTGCCTGACTCAATGAACTGGTAGGTCTGCATGATGTTCTGACCCGTCACCAGCTTTTCGGCGGGAGCTCGGCCATTCAGCCAATCATCCGCTGCCCTGCCATAGGGCGCGACCTCAGGGTTTGCGATGGCAAAGACTGCTGCATTTTCGGGCTGAAACTCGGGTCCAACAAGCTTGGGATCGGTCGACCAGACCGCAATCCTTCCTATCGCATACGGGCTTCCGCCTTCCACCTTATCAGCCGAAAAGAAGAGGTCATAAGGGGCGCCATTCTCGATCTGACTCGTCAGCTTGCCGGTGGATCCCACGACCAAAGTGAGCTCCGCACCGCGATCAAACTCCTCAGCAGCAGGGCTGGCAAAAGCCACTTCATCGAGTCAAATCCTCGACCATCATCCGGTGAAACTGGTGCGTGCCATTTTCCCTCTCCGGTGCGTAGCGGCCGCGATGATAGAGCCGCGAGCGAAGGCCTTTCTGGACCAATTCGACCACCTCTTCGTCCTCACGCTCCACTCGGTCGAGCTCTTCCCCAGCACTGTTTTCAAGCTTCGACTCATCCCAGACATACGGAATGAAGGTCACCTTTGTCAGAGCTGGGCCAAGGGGACGGACAACATTGACACTCAATCCCCACGGGTAGAAATTGAACATCAGGTTCGGATAGATCCAGTAGTAGTAGGCAGCGATCTGTCGGCAGAATTCGGGTGAGGACTCGGGCAGCTTGAAGCACTCGACATCAGATGAACCAACACCGAGCTGCAGGTTTCCGCCTTCGAACAGCTCGGTCACGTAATCACCGTAGTCGAGCGCCTCGTTGAGAGAAGCGTGGATGTAAGGGATGTGAAATCCTTCGAGATAGTTGTCGACGTAGAGCGCCCAGTGCCCTTTCACCAGATATTCGCGGCGTCGATTCGGATCGTATCGAAACTCTTCAAGAGGCATCCAGCCGATGCGGTCCTCCATCGCATTCAGCGTCGCTTCGAGTGATGTCTTTGGGTTGAGCGCAGCAAAAAGGAACTTGCGCCACTGACCATGTGCACAGGCTTTCAGGTTGTCATGCTCGCACGGGAATCCCTCGACCCCCTCGAATTCGGGCATGAATGTCATCTTGCCGGTGAGATCAAACCGTCGGCCATGATAGCGGCAACGGAGCGAATTCATGTTGCCATCGCCTTCGCAGACGAGGTTCGCGCGGTGCGTACAGACATTGCTCAGGCAGTGGATCACATCTGCCTTATCCCTAGTGAATATCAATGGTTCGTCGAGCAGGCCTTCGAGCAGTGAGAAGGGGTGAACATGACCGGGAGAT
>JALGXY010000206.1 GCA_029824495.1 Fimbriimonadia bacterium | reverse complement strand
CTCCTCTTTCGAGAGAACTTTCATCATCAACGCGGTCTTGCGATCAGGAGAGGTGAGCAGATACGTGCCCCGAATCATCGGCTGGGAGAGGACTTGGGCCACATGGGCCTTATCTTGATTGCGGCTCCAGGGCAGTGCAAATCCCTCGACAGCGCCGCCATCCCCTTTCGGGTTGATGACCGTCAGCAGAGGAGGAAGTGTGGGCGCATCAGCCAGGACAGTGTAATAGAACCCCTGCGAGATGCCAAACCCAGGAGTTTTTGCCTTTCCAGAAGGCAGAAAGTCTTTAAGCCGCCGACGCACCGGTCTCCTCTGGATTTGCACGTTTTGTAAATCGCATGATCATTCGGTCCACCCAGGCCTTGGTCTCCTCACCCTCGTAATAGACGACGTAGACCGCTGTAATTATGAAGGCGAACAGGGGAATATTCATCGAATACTCAATGCCAGCATGAAGCAGGAGGCCGCCGATCAACAGCCACTTGCGCAGCGGCTTAAAGAAGATCAGCACACCCAGCGCAAGCTCAATGGCAAGTGTGTAGTACGTATTGATCGCCACCATCGGCTGCTGCATCACGAATTCAGGAACTGGAAACTTTTCGAACTCGCGCAGGCTCCCTGAGATGTAGGTCGCCGTTCCGTCGAGCCAGTAGCTGCCCTGCATTTTCTGCCAAAAGGTCATGAAATAGACAACGGCTAGCTGGATTGCCAGCACTCGCTGTGGCCACATCGACATCAGCTTAGGTGGACTGTTGTCACCTCTCTTCACCTGCAGCCAGCGATCGAGCGAGTAAGCCCGCCCTGCAGGAGCGAGCATCAAGCTGAAAGCACAGACTCTAGCGAGGCTGTCTCCACTGTGAAGAATTCCCCAGTTTCGGCAGTGCAGGGTCACCATTCCAATGAAGAGAGCGGCTGTCGCCACTCTTGTGCCGAGTCCCAGCATGGTGAACAGCGCGGCTGCGACGGTGCCCCAAAAGACGATGAGAGTGCTCGTTTCACCCGGAAACCAGAGCAGCAGGTTTATCCTCGGCCAGTCCTCGCTGCCTGCTCCGTGCTGAAACTCCGCTGGAAAGAAACCCTTGTCAGTGAACCAGTCCTCGTAAGAGACCGAGAGCATCAAGAAATTGGTGAGCATCAGCCCGCCGAACAGAATTCTGTAGAGGGCCATCGTGTGGACAGACCCCCAGCCAAACATCCACTCTTCAAACCGAACCCAATTCTCTTTGGCGCGCTTGAGGATGCTCAAAACTGTTTATCCTCCTTAAGCTTGTCGATCTGAACCTCGTAGCCGTAAGCGATGTACATGCTGTAGCCGTCTGGCGTCGGCGTTCCCATCGGCTCGATCCAGCGCTCATGAACCCTGACCGTCACCCACAACGGCGGATTTTTTGGGTCGGTGTACGCCCAGTAAGCCAATCTCTGTCCAAAGGCCGGCCATCGATCCTGCCACCTCCGATCAACAACACGCTCCAGATACTTGCGGTGCCGCTCCATGATGTACTTGCGGGGGAGCGGGATATCGTACATTCTCGGATAGGCGATGATCTCGGTCGAGCCGTCCGCATACTGAACTTCTGCGTCGACCCAGCGATCGAGGCTTGACGGGTTTGGAGCGAACATATCCCACGCCTGCCAGAGACCGGTGAATGTGAGATATCGATCAACGTAACCCTGATTCTTGACTTTCGCGTTTGCGGTCAGCAGCCAGTCCGATGGATTCTGGGCGACGTGTTTGAATGTCGGTTTGAGATCTCCTCGAAGATATGGGGCAGGAGGCCAAGGCATCGACCAGGTGATGATGGCGAACAGGTGAGCGAGCACCAAGATCTTGATGATCCAGGAGACCTTTCTCGGTTCAGGACCAGATTCTCTGCTCATTCCTAACCTCGACTCTTACCGGAATTCAGGAGTCCTTTTCTATGACGACTTCAATTCACGTCTTACGTGTTCGACACCAATTTCAACCTGCGGCTCAGCGTTTTCAGGCGCGTCAAACATCAGCTTCTCGAGCAGAAGCTCCATCACTGTGTGCAGTCGCCTTGCGCCGATATTCTCAGTGCTGTTGTTGAGCTCCTGAGCCACGTGGGCGACCTCATCGAGAGCCTCTTTCGTGAAACTCAGCTCAACTCCGTCGACAGCCATCAGCTTCTGGTACTGCTTCATCAGCGAGCTCTTCGGCTCGGTCAGGATTCTCGCGAAATCGTCCTCGCCCAGACTGTCGAGCGTCACACGGATCGGCAGGCGGCCCTGCAGTTCAGGAATCAGGTCATCGGGATTGCTGACGTGAAACGCGCCTGCTGCAATGAACAGGATGTGATCCGTGTTGATCGGCCCGTACTTGCTCGGAACAGTCGACCCTTCGATGACGGGAAGCAGGTCTCTCTGGACGCCTTCACGTGAGACCTCAGGTCCGCCGCCGCCGCCAGACTTGATCGCGATCTTGTCGATCTCGTCCAGGAAAATGATGCCTGTCTGTTCGGCGCGATGCACAGCCTCTTTGTGGATCGATGGCTCATCCATGCGGCGCTTTGCTTCCGATTCGACCAGGATCTCAAAAGCGTCCTCAACAGCCGCCTCGCGGGAGATGTACTTCGTACCTCCGCCGAGCTGATTGTTGAACATGTTTGAGTCGATTCCCATCTCCTCCATGCCTTGCGGGCCAAAGACCTGCATAAATGAGCTTCCCTGCTCTTCGAATGCGACAGAGACGAGCGTCTTGCGGTGCTGACCATCCATCAGCTCCTGCTTCATTCGAGCGATCAGATCTTCGCGGGATTCTCCTTCTTCGGCCTCTTGGGCTTGAGCGTCCTGCTCGATCAGTGTCATCCGCTGCTCGTCGGTCAGGCCGGGGACATCGCCGAAAGCTTCAATCGCTTGGGCAAATCCACCACGACGTACAATCCCGAGCCGTTCCTCCTCTTTGTCTGCCAGAAGGGATGCCAGCCGATCATAAGCGGCCGATTCAGCCTCGACCCGCATCTTCTCAAGCTGTTCTGCCTCGACCAGCCGGACCGATGCGGCCGCCAAGTCTCTGATCATCGATTCGACGTCACGCCCAACATAGCCGACCTCAGTGAACTTCGTGGCCTCAACCTTTACGAAGGGGGCTCGGGCCAACGAGGCGAGTCGCCGGGCAATCTCAGTTTTTCCGACGCCGGTCGGCCCCATCATCAGGATGTTCTTTGGCAGAACTTCGGCTCGCTCGGATGGCGGAAGCTGCTGGCGTCGCCATCGGTTTCGGAGTGCGATAGCGACCGCTTTCTTGGCGGCAGCCTGACCGATGATGAACTTGTCGAGCTCTTTGACGATTTCTCGCGGTGTGAGCTGATCAGAAAGAAGGCTCATGAAGGTCTCGGTTGTACCTGACAGGGCGGGGTTAAACCTGCCTGATCTGTGCGGCACTAGAGCTGATGATCTGAGCAGCCTTCTCGGCCTCACCGACTGTTGAACACCAGCCAAAGGAGACCCGAAGCCCTTCGGCGGCTTCTTCTTCAGACAATCCAGCTGCCATCAGCACGTGGCTCGGTTCGATGCTGCCGCTGCTGCAGGCAGCGCCAGAGCTGGCGCTCACCCCTTCATGGTCCAGCCGGATCAGGAGCGACTCTGCGGAGATACCCGGATACCGAAAATGGACGATTCCCGCTGGTGAGGCCTGGTCGAGAGTGAATGCGGCGCCGTCGAGACGATCTCGAAAATGCTCCGCGGCCGACCGTTTGACTGAACTGATCTCATCAGCTCTGAGTGCTGCCTCGGCCGCAGCAGCACCGAACCCGACAATTCCCATGGCGTTTTCCGTCCCGCCTCTCAGCTCACGCTCCTGGCCGCCACCCGCCGCAAGCGGCTCCAGCTTTGTGCCGTTCTGGGTGATCAAGCCGCCCACACCAACAGGGCCGCCCATCTTGTGTGCAGAGACAACGATCAGATCTGCTTCCGGCAAGACCTGTGGCCAGGCCTGGACTGCATCGCAGAGCAGAAGTGCACCTGACTTGTGAGCTATCTCTGCCGCCTGATTCACATCGGTTACAGCGCCAGTTTCGTTGTTGGTCGCCAGCACCGACACCAGCCGGACGTCATCTCCGATCATAGATTCGAGCGCGTTCAGATCGAGGGACCCGTCACGGTTGGCTGGAACAAATTGAACCTGCATCCCAAGCTTGTTCAGCATTGCTTGCGACTCAACAACAGAGTGGTGATCAGCTGCACCCAGCAGGACGCGATTTCGACCATTTGGTGAATTCAGTGCAGATCCGGCCAGAGCCAAAACCACCGATTCGGTCCCGCCTGATGTGAAGTAGAACTCGCCGAACAGGCAGCCTGCAGCCTGGCTGCACTGCTCCCTCGCTCGATCGATTCTGTCTTTGACCTGACGCCCATCTGCATGCAGACTGCTCGGGTTGCCTGTCGCTGAGAGCTGTTGCTCTACCGCCGACTTCGCCTCGGCGAACATCGGTGTACTGGCAGCGTGGTCGACGTAGATTCTCATCAGCTAAGCAGGGTCGAGGCAACAAACAGCAGAAGCCCGTTGTGCAGGGCGTGCAGAATGATCGCCGGCAGCAGCGCTCCGGTCTGACGCACCAGAACACCGGCCGATGCACCGATCGTGGCCAGCGAGAGCCACAGTGCCGGGCCCTGCGGATGGATCATTGCGAAGACCGCGGCCTGGATCACAAGCGACAGCCAGAACCGGCCGGTCACGCGTTCTAGAGACTTGAGAATCGCACCGCGGAACACCATCTCTTCGAGGAAGGGGGCGAGGATCGAGCCGACCAATAGCGCGCCCAGCAGAACCCCTGTCCCGCCTTGGCTCACCTCTTCTGCAAGAGGGTGGCTCGGTTCCGGCAGAAACGCAAAGATCTTCTGCCCAACTACGGCCATCAGCAGGGCTAAGGGCAGATTCCCTAGGAATCCTAAGAAGCCCCAGCCGACCAGCTTCGCCGATGAATGATCTGCCCCCAAGAGGACCTTTTTGAGCTTCGGTCCCTTGCCGGATGTCATCACCGCCAACACTGCCCCAATGCCGAATACTGTAAACGCCGCGTTGGATGCCAGAGGATCGATCGAAAGAGTCATCCCCACCACCTCTAGAACAACGCTGAATCCGAGGAAAGCGACCATGATCAGGCCAGCCTTTGTCAGGTAGTTGTCTGCATCGATGAGATCCGTAAGATAGTAGGCGCTTGGCTGCCCCTTCCACCTCTTTGAAACCAGGCCCCAGATGCCGAGAAGCGCCAGCGGGATCCCAGCCAAGATGCAGAACGCCATGGCACCCGATCCGGCAAAAAAGAGCAGATACTGCCCCGGTTGTGCCAGCTTGTCTGATGGTCCAGAATCACCTGCTTTCTCGTAAGCGTGGGCGGAAGCCAACTCACCGGCAATGCCGGCAGGAAGATCATCAACGAGGCCTGCGACTTCGTCAGGTTCCAGGCTCTCTGAACTGTAGATGACCCCCAGATCGACCAGCGCATCCTCTTCGCTGTTGTTCAGATCATCGAGCAGCTCTTCCGGAATCTCTTCGCCGGTCTCAAAGATCAACGCAGCCTCTGCAATTCGAGCCGTTACGCCACTTTCGCCTGCCGCGTACTCTGCCGCATCGGAAAACTGCTGATCGACAAGGCTATCAAACTGCCCAGCACCAGCTTCGCCCATCGACTGAAGAGCCAGCACCACCTTCACCTGAAGATTGACTTCGAATGCTGAAGAGTCTTCGTCAGCATCCTGTTCGATGCGCGCCCCGTCAGCTTCCTCCAAATACGCCTGTGCAATGCTGCCGATGCTGCTGAAGAACATCAGCCCAAACACGCAGGAGAGCAGAATCCAGCCAGCAGGGTTCCGCCGAGGAGGAAGCACTCGGGGGCTGTCCTGCTCTGGTGGTTGAATTGGCGGCGGTGTCTGCTGATCCAAAAGTCGGCTCCTGCGAGATTATAGAGAATTCTGCGGATACCAGCTCCGCCATAATCAACTTATGGCAGACGCTTCACTGCCGTTTCAGGTGCAGGAGGACCGACCGCTTCGGAGCCTCTATCTTGACCTGAATTCCTATTTTGCCTCTGTAGAGCAGGCTGACCGCCCCGAATTGAGAGGGAAACCTGTTGCTGTCTGCCCGGTTATGGCCGACACCTCGTTTGTGATCGCCGCCAGCTACGAAGCCAAAGCGTTCGGCGTCAAGACCGGCACCCAGATCGGTGAAGCCAAAGACATGTGTCCCGGCCTGATCTTGATCGATGCACGCCACGACCTCTATGTGCATATGCACGACGAGATCATTGACCTGCTGGAAGGAGTTCTGCCGATCGAGAAGGTCTGCAGCATCGACGAGATGCGGTTCAGGCTGATCGGAAACGAGACCCACAAAGAGGACGCAATCAAGATCGCCAAGCGGATGAAACAGGTTCTGTGGGAGAGCATCGCTCCGTCGATGAACTGTTCAATAGGAATCGGGCCAAATGCTTTTATCGCAAAGCTCGGCACAGAGCTTCAGAAACCGGATGGCCTGGTTGTTCTCGAGGCAAGCGACCTCCCAGATGCCTTTCGAGGAAAAGACCTCACATTCTTCACAGGAATAAACAAGAAGCTGGCGATCCGATTGAAAGCGAACGGGATCTTCTCTTCAGATGATCTGATCGAGGCGGATGCCAAGAGGCTTCGCACTGGATTCGGGAGCATCATTGGGGAGCGCTGGTGGCACCTGCTGCGAGGCTACGAACTGCCCGACGAGCGGAATGAAGGCAAGTCGTTGGGCCACTCCCATGTGCTTCCTCCTTCCCTGAGAAACGACAAAGGCTGCCGGGATATTCTGCTGCGTCTGACGCATAAGGCCGCCGCCAGAATGCGCCGGAGAGGGATGGTTTCTGGCTTCATCAACCTCCACGTGACTGGGTTTGAAAAGTCCTGGAAGACCGGATTCAGGATTGAGCCGACCAACGACACGGTTGAGATCACCGAACAGATCCTTGAGCACTGGAAGAAGCGCGACTTCGAGAAACCGAAGGGTGTCGGGGTCACGTTTGGAGCACTCTCAAAACCGGACGAGGTCACGCCAAGCCTCTTTGATGAGAAGCCGACTCGAACTCACCTCAACGAGGCGATCGACCACATGAACGATAAGTTCGGCAAAAACTCGATCTTTGTTGCGGGCCTGGAAGGCGTCAAAGACGCAGCAAAAGAGAAGATCGCCTTCCAGAAGACTGAGCTGTTCAGCGAAGGCAAAG
Organism: Fimbriimonadia bacterium; assembly: GCA_029824495.1. GTDB lineage: Bacteria > Armatimonadota > Fimbriimonadia > Fimbriimonadales > Fimbriimonadaceae > JALGXY01. The sequence goes on along the minus strand of JALGXY010000206.1, from coordinate 6,493 downwards.
GCGACAACAAGTTCAAGAAGAAGGAAGATTGATCTTGTCGTTCCTTTAACCCTCCAACCCCTGCGAGGGAGGAAGCGGAGTCGTAGATTCCCCCTCCTCCTTTTGTCAAAAGGGAGGAGGGGGTTAGGGGGAGGAGGGCAGATGAGCAGACGTGGTCGCCGGCACCACAGAGTTTCAGTTTCAGTCCTCTCCCCCTAGGCCTAGGGGGAGAATAAAAGAGGGGGAGGATCATCGGCGCAAGCGGCGATGATAGGGTCTAAAGCTGTCTTTTGTCTAGCCCCCTCACCCATCCACGTCGAGCCCAACTTAATGTTGGCCTCATTGGCGGACCCTCCTCTCCCCAAGCTTGGGGAGAGGGGAGAAACCACTTGACAATGTCTGCAGAAAAACCAGAGCAGTGGCCTTTTCAGCTTGGGGACGCCATACGGCCAATGAACCTGCTCGCAAAGCTCCTCTGGTGGGCCAAAGGCCAGCGCCCTATCGAACTGATCCGCAGCCTGTTGCGCCCGATCCCGGCCAGCCGCCACCGAGTCTCGATCAATTGTCTCCGCGTGGGGCCGGTCACCAAGGCAGATGCGCGGCTTGACGGCCTGAACATCGTCTTCGAGTATCTGTTTCAAGCAGAAGGTCGGCTGTTCACAATCTCTGGATCTTCGCTGCTGATCGAAGCAGGAAAACAGGGCGGGCTCGATCAGATCGAATGGAACGGATCCATCGTTTCAACGCCCGATATCGTAGTCAGCACTCGCTGGCGCTGGACGAGCCCGATCGTCGTCATCGAGTTTAAGTTTGAACACGAAGGGCAGCCGGTGAGGGTTCGATTCGACGCCCAGATCTAAATTTAGCCTTTTGGTAAAAGAGAACAGCCAAGGCTAAATCGCCTTGGCTGTCTTTTTGGGGGCGCAAGCTGACCTTAGAGAAGGCCTTCGGGGAACCAGATGCCGAGCTCTCGCTGGGCGTCGTCGGAAGTTGCAGCTGAATGGCAGACGTTGTCTTCGATCGTCAGGCCGAGGTCGCCGCGGACAGTTCCGGGAGCTGCTTCGACAGGCTTTGTAGCGCCCATCATGGTGCGGATCGCCAGGACAGCGTTTTCGCCCTTAACCGCCATCGCCACGATCGGAGCTGTAGAGAGGCTGGTGCAGATGCCGTCATAGAACGGTTTGCCTTTGTGTTCGGCATAGTGCTCTTCGACCGTTGCTCGCTCTGGCTGAATCAGCTTCAGGCCAGCCAGTCGGAGTCCGCGTGCTTCGATGCGTCGGACAACTTCGCCGATCAGGCCACGATCTACCGCGCCTGGCTTGATAAGAACCAATGTCGTTTCTGACATGAGATTTCGAGGCTACCACTGCCCCCAGACCAACTCCGGTCATTTGGCCGAGGTCCCCAGGCCCTTTGAACCCCAAGATGGCGTCTGTAAGTAAGGTGCGACAAGCCTGTGTCTATTGCCACGATTGAAGGAATGACCGTCCGCTACGGGAAATTTGAAGCGCTGAAGAATTTCAGCGTCGATATTCCTGAAGGCGCTGTCGGTCTGCTCGGACCCAACGGTGCCGGCAAAACCACTCTGATCAAGACTCTGCTGGGATTTGTGACACCTGCCGCTGGCAGCGCGAGCATCCTCGGCATGTCAATGGTCGATGATGACGCCCGTATCCGCCAGCTCGTCGGCTATATGCCGGAGCAGGACTGCCATATTCCCCGGATGTCGGCGGTCCAATATGTCGCCTACGCCGGAGAGCTCTCCGGTCTGCCCGCACGGCAGGCGTTGAGACGCGCCCACGAAGTTCTGGAATACACCGGACTTGGTGAGGCGCGCTACCGCGAAGTCGACACCTACTCGACCGGCATGAAGCAGAGAATCAAATTTGCTCAGGCGCTCGTACACGGGCCGAAACTGCTTCTGCTCGATGAACCAACAAACGGACTCGATCCGCATGGCCGCGAGGAGATGCTGAAGATGGTTCGAGAGGTTGCCAACGAGAAGGGCATCAGCGTTCTGGTCTGCAGCCACCTGCTGCGGGACATCGAACGCACCTGCGACTACGTCGTGGTGCTGACTAATGGGCAGCTCAGAGCTGAAGGCACCATCCGTGACCTGAAATCGATCGAAGGGCAGCCGATGGATATTGAGCTGCGAGAGGCCACGCCAGGATTTGCGGAGCTGATTTCAGAGTCTGGCCTGCAGATTGAACGACACAGCGGTGCGAAGATGCGTGTTCGCGGTTCGGGAACACTTGATGAGACCGCAAGAGCGGTGTTCGAATCGGCCGAGAAGATCGGCGCACAGGTGAGACAGCTCGGCGAGGCTGAGCGATCACTTGAAGAGGCATTCCTGGAGGCGATTGACAATGAGTGATGGCATTGCTGATCTGAGTTACAGACATTACGACGGTCCGCTGGAAGAGCCGAGACATCGGTGGCGAGTCATCGCTTTCCGAGCGTTCAAAGAGGCGATCAAGAAGAAGCCCTATTGGGTGCTGACGTCACTGGGCGGCTGGTACTACCTGGCGCAGCTCGCGTTCCTCTACATCATGGGGCAGGTCTCTGGCGCGGAAGGTGCCGGGATGCTGTCGGATGAGATCTTTAACCGAATCGTCTGGAATGACCAGTTCCTTCATGGTGTCTCATCGGCAAACCTGATGTGGATGCTGTTGACACTGTCGGTCGGTTCAGCAGCGATAGCGAGCGACAACCGGACAAACTCGCTTCTGATCTATCTCAGCAGGCCATGTACCAAGCTCGACTATCTGAAGGGCAAGTGGATGTCGGTCTTTATGCCGCTCTGCTTCGCCATGATCATCCCAGCACTGATCTTCTACGCCTACTGTGCTCTCAACTATCAGTCGCTCGGCTTCATCTCTGATGACCCCTGGCTGATAGCGAGAATTCTCATACTGTTCCCCACCATTGCGGCCTTTCACGCCAGCATGGTGGTCGGCATCAGCTCCTTGTTCAAAGAGGTCAAACACGCATCGGTCACCTATGCCGGGCTCTATCTGATGACCTTCTTGGCGGCCAAAGTCATGTCGATCATTGCTCTGGAGTCTGATGCTCCTGGCGGCGTTCGACGCATGGCTGAAATCGGCTCATACATGTCGGTCGATGGGGTCATTCGAGCGATAACCAAATTGATCCTGAACACGGACGGCAGCCCGAAATTCGGCATTCTGCCGAGCGACGCCGCAGGGTTTGACACGATTCCTCGGCCGCCAGAATTCTTGGTGATATCGATGTTCATTGGTCTGTGTGCGCTGGCGCTGTTTATTGCCTGGCGAAGGATTCGAGCCGTGGAGGTGGTGAAGTAATGACAACTTCAAACGAGACAATGATCACGATCAAGAACGCCAGTCGTTGGTATGGCGAGGTGATCGGCGTCAACGATATCACCTGCGAAATCAGGCCGGGCGTTACGGCGCTGCTGGGCCAGAACGGTGCCGGAAAGTCGACGCTGATGAAGCTGATTACTGGCCAGCTTCGGCCGACAACGGGCGAGGTTGAGGTCTTCGGGCACATCCCGTTTGCCAATCCCAAAGTGTACGAGCTTCTCGGCTTCTGCTCAGAGTTCGACAACTTTCCAGAACATCTCACAGGTCGGCAGTTCGTGGTTCGAATGGCAGAAATGCAGGGTATGTCAAGAGCTGCTGCCTCCGAAAGAGCTCAGGTGCTGATCGACCAGGTTGGCATGCACGAGCGCGCTGACAAGAAGCTGGCTGGCTGCTCTAAAGGCATGCGCCAGCGGATCAAGCTCGCGGCCGCGATGGTTCACGACCCGAAAGTGATCGTGCTTGACGAACCGCTGAACGGCCTCGACCCAATCGGGCGCCGTGAGTTCATGCAGGTCCTTGAAAAACTGGCCAACGAAGGCCGAGCGATTCTGGTGAGCAGTCACATCCTGTTCGAAGTCGAGCAGATGACACGTTCGATTCTCTTGATGCACCGTGGCCGATTGATGGCCTCAGGTGACCTCAGAACGATCCGGGAGCTGATCGATCGGCATCCCCACCGGATCCGGATCATGACGGACCAGCCTCGCGAAGCCGCCGGGCATCTGGTGAAGCTCGATCAGGTGATCAGCGCCGAAATGCGGCCTGATGGCGCCAGTGTTGAGATCAAGACAAAACAGCCCGATCTGCTCTACTCCATGATCCCAGGCCTCTCGATTGAGCACGGCTTGAAAATCTACGGTGTTGAGAGCCCCGACAACAGCTTGGAGGCGGTGTTCGCCTACCTGGTGGAGACCCCATGAAGATCTTCTACACATCTGCGCTGCGCGATCTGATGCGGCCAAACCGGCTCGTACTTTGGATTGTCATCACGATCTTCACAGCAATCGTAGCTGCCGCCTGGAAGTACATGAGCCGAGACTCCGCGATGACCAATCTCGAAGCGTATGGTCAGCTCGCCGATATTCTGATCTTCCGCATGGCCGCCCTAACCGCTGCAATTTTCAGCATGTCGGTGATCCTACAGGAGATCGAGCAGAAGACCGTTATTCTGCTGCTGACAAGAAGCGCTGAACGCTGGAAGATGTCTCTGGGCAGAACTCTGGCAGCGATGACCGCTGCAGCTTCGGCTTCTGTGCTCGCCTGCCTGGCTGGCGCCCTTGTTCTGGTTGGAATAAAAGATACCTTCAGTGCTGTCATCGTCAAGGATCTCGCAATCCTTGGGCTGGGAGCCGCCGCCTATACCGGCATCTTTGTCCTGATCAGCATGGTGATGAAAAAGGCGTTGATCGTCTCATTGATCTACGCTTTTGGCTTCGAGCCATTTGTGCAGAACACTTCTCAGGGGCTCAACTACCTGTCGGTGCAGTCGTACATGAACGCTGCCGCAGACCACGCCAAGTCGGGTGCGAGCGGGTTCCTTTCCGCGCTCTCAGGAAACCTCGGGTTCGATCCGATCAAGCCTTGGCTCGGCTGGACGGTGCTGGCCGGCATCGCTGCTTTGACGATCTTCATCGGCATGAGGGTCTTCACGGCGATGGAGTTCTATCCGCGCGACGACGAAGCCTGATCGATCTCTCCAGCTCGGCCTAGGCCGAGCTGGAGAATCTCCTGTCTAGCGCCCACCAAGGCCGCTGAGCTGCACGCCTTCGATAAACCACTTCTGGGCCACGAAGAAGAGCAGGACAACTGGTACAGTCGCCATCGCGCCGAACGCCATCATCAGCCCGTACTCGCCGCCGCGCTCTCCACTGAAGAGCTGCAGAGCGTAGGCAATCGGCATATTCTCGGGTGAGCTGACGTAGATCAGCGGACCCATAAAGTTGTTCCAGGCTCCCATGAATGTCCAGATCGAAATCGCGGCGAGCGCCGGTTTGATCTGCGGCATCATCACAGTCCAGTAGGTTTTCAGATAGCTGCAGCCGTCGATCTTGGCTGCGTCTTCCAGCTCCATCGGGATCGTGCGGAAGAACTGCCGGAGCAGGAACACATTGAAGGCCTGAGCAAAGAAGGTCGGCACCCAGATCGGCAGCAGAGTGTCGATCCAGCCAAGCTGACGGAAGATCAGGAAGGTGGGCAGCATCGTCACAGCCGCCGGCAGCATCATTGTCGCCAGCATCAGCCCGAACAGCAGGTCATTGCCTGGGAATTTCAAGCGTGAGAAGCCGTAGGCGACGAGTGAACAGCTCAGAATTGTGCCGATCACCGACATGACAACCAGAATGACCGTGTTCTTAAGGTAGACCAGTCCGTACTTGGTCTCCTCGGGAAGAAACTCCAACGCTTCTGGATAGTTCTGCCAGCGGAATCCCGTGCGCTGAACCTGCTCTGCCTTCCCGGCTGCCGCTACGACTCGTTCGCCCTTTCGAGCTTCGGGCGACATGATTTCGACCTCGCGTGAGCCGTTGTCGAGTTCGCGGGCAACAAAACCGGTAACCGTTTCGCCATCCGAATCGAGAGTGACAACAGGAGCTGCACGAGGGATCGGAGTGATCTCGCTCTGAGCTGACTCAAACCGTCTTCCTCGAAGACCGTAAGGGCGCTCGACCTCCAGCAGAACCTGACCGTCGGCCTGGACCTCGATGATCTGTGCTTTGACACCCCGGCCTCTCAAGTCTGCCGAGACGAGCGGCTTCTCCTCATCCATGTAGTCGTGGGTGACATTGACCTGAGGGATCCAGCGAATGCCATCTGCCAGGGAGATGTCTTCGCTCTCTTTAAAGCTGGTGCTGAGCATCCAGGCGAAGGGGATGCTGAAGATAAGACAGCCGACCAGCAGCGCGACCTGGACGACCACTTTGCGGGCGGCTCCTCGCTTTTGTGCCGCACGCTGAGTCGTCACCATTGCCGAGATTGCCGCGATGGCAAGCAGGACGGTCACCGCGATCGTGCGGGGCTTCATGGCAACCACGCCCTTCAGGATCTCAACCTGGTCTCCGGTCGCCTGATGCCAGGTCAAGAAGAGAGCAAACGACACAGCCCAGATTCCTGCTGAACCAAGCCTGTTCTTTCGGTCTTCAGGTGTCAAGGCGGTAAACGCCTGGAAGCCT
>JALGXY010000205.1 GCA_029824495.1 Fimbriimonadia bacterium | reverse complement strand
AGCACGAGGGCGTTGTCCGCCTCTGCGACCACGAGCTCAGGATCAGGTTCGACTCCATCCTCCATCCATCGAATTGTCAGACTATCTGCCTCGACAGTGCCGACTGGATCCGAAAGCACAACACTGCCGTTGACAGTCCCGATGCGCTCTTCCAAGTTGATGACCGCAGAATCACAGACAACCTTGGTCTCTCCGTGAAGCAACTCAACGCCGCCGCTGAACTGATAGACGCCTTGGCCATAATTGTTGGAGGAAGGAGCGGCACCCAGACCATCGGGATTCCGATTGTACCGTCCGACTCCTCTCCCGGGGATTGAACATTTGGGCACCCCGGGTCCGTCTAAGATCGTAGACCAGGTTGGTTGATATGACACTGCAGTCCGATACAACACTGACAGCATTTGAAGCTGCAGCGCAGGAAAGGCGTTGGGTGGCCAAAGTTCGCAGCGGCGATGAAGCAGCCATGACCCTGCTGGTTGAGCGTCACCGCAGACGACTACTTCGTGTGGCAGGCAACGTTCTCAGAGACTCTCATGAGGCCGAAGACGCGGCTCAGGAATCGTTCTTGAAGGCGTTTCGAGAGATCGGCAAACTGCGGGATGACCGAGCATTTTCTGGCTATCTCTATCGAATCTGCGTGCGGCTCTGCATGGATCGACTTCGATCGAGACGGGCCGAACCGGCTGAGTTTGATCAGGCTGTAGAAGCTCGGAATCGACAGGTCGAAACGAAGGTTGTTGTTGACGATCTATTGTCACTTTTGTCCCCTGAACTACGGCTCACCCTGGTGTTGAGAGAGATGGAGCAGTTCAGCTATGACGAAATCGCCGAAGTTATGAATGTTCCAGTGGGAACAGTCAGATCTCGGCTCCATGCAGCACGCGAGAAGTTCCGCAAGCATTGGGTTGAAGCGGTGGGTGAAGTCTGATGTCCTACGCTCTGCGAACCAGCGTTGCGGCACAGCCAACAACCCAGGAGATCGATCCGACAATGGAAGAGGCGATGACTTCCCTTCGATCGGCAGCGATCGAGCCAGATTCGACGGCAGAGCTCGAGATCAATGTGATGCGAGCTTGGAGAATCGAAAGACAGCACAGCCCGCTCCGACTCTGGATTCCGGTTCTGCTCTGCGCTGTAGTTTCTGCCCTTGCTATCAGTGGCATTCTGAAGCTGTTTGTGGACGGCAGCCAGTCTTCGATGCCGGTCCATCAGGCTGAAGTCGAGAGACAGGCACAGCCATCATTAACCGGCTTTACTGATCAGCCTTAGGCGGCCATCATGCGTGGTCCTTGGCGCGCCCTTGCTGGAGCACTGGCCGGCGCCCTCTTTGCCCTGCTGATACACCCGAATGTCCGACCTGTCCTGCTTGAGGGTCTGGTCAGATATTCTCCCTCACCTGAAACGATCCGCAGTGAAGAGCTGATCCAGAACCTCGATGTCCTGCCTGACCTCAAGACAGAGTCTGAGGCGGCGCTCTGGCTAACGGCGGGTGCTGAAAAGATCAACGCCGATGCAGATATCTCGCACAATCAGAACCTGCTGCTGGCGGAGATCGCTCTCGACGGAAAGAACCTCGCCCCGGACAACGCCTTCTGGAGCACTTTCGAAGCTGTTCTTCAGGATCGCCTCAATAATGATCAGGCAGCATTAGAGGCTTGGCGTGAAGCGGCCATTTCTGAGAGGTGGACGAACTTTGAGTCCCGTCGATTCAACCGGTTCAAACTCTCGCTCGGAATCGAGTCGAATCGAACGTTTGTATGGCATTCCTCTGCTGCCGAAGTTCGACGCTCTGATGCTCCAGAACTTCTTGCTGTACGCTACGGGTACCGCCAGATTTCGATAGGTGGCAACGAAGCCCGAAGAGACGCGGCTCTTGTCGGAAGGCTGCTGATGCTCGGCAGTGAATCTCTGCGCGGCCAGTATCTGGGCCAGACCTTGATTCGCGAGGCTCTCACCGGGCCCGATTCCGTCCAGGATTCAGAGCAGATTGAAGCAGGACGAACTTTGATTTCGTCGTATGGAGGCAAAGCGCCGAGTGCAGCCGCCCTGGCAGGTGAGTTTCGGAGTGACGCCGAATTCTATACTCAGCTAGAGCGGCAGAGCGACGCGCTCATGGCTGGCTCCGTTCTGACTGCAGCCCTTCCAGGCACCCTCATTCTTGTCGGACTCTGCGGACTCTTGATTCTGGGACTGGGCCATCTGATAGTCAGCCAAGCAGGTCTATGGAAGTTCTTTACACCAACGTTGACGGCATTGGCGGCACTCGTTGCCGGCATCGGGGCCTATCTGCTGACAGATCACATCGTCCCGGCCATCTGGACAGTCGCATGCCTTGGAACAATGGTCTTGAGCCGCGAACCAGACTCGACCCATGCAAGGGCTGTTCCCCGCTGCTATTTTTGGATCACTGTCGTTTTGGGCTTCCTCACGATCGCCGGCGTCAGCCTTTATCTTTGCGGCTGGACTGCTGCTGGGAGAGCGATCATCCCCTATTTGAGCCCGCAGGCATTTGGGGTTCGCGACTTTCGAGTCTTTGTCTCACTCGGTGTGATGGCCGGCTCCCTCGCCATCGGCATCTCGCCATTAATCGCAGCGAAATCACACCGTTTCCTTGGTGAAACTGTCGGCGAGTCAGTTCGGACTCTGGGAACGACCATCGCTGCCGGCGGCCTGATTTTGGGCATCGTCGCAACCCCTATTGCCGCCGCAACCGACTCAGCAATAAGCGAAAGTCTGGAGAATCTGCGCATGATTCGGCCAGACTGAACAAGCATGTCCGAGCGTTGGTCCACCGAACGAGACAAGCTGATTGAGCAGCTTCGTCAGAACCCATCCGGGTCTGGCTGGTGCCGACTGCACACGCAGCTCATCGACTCGATTCTCGTCAGCATCTGGAATGAGACAATCGGCGATGCGGCCAACAACTTCAATTTCACTCTCGGTGCGGTAGGCGGCTATGGGCGCGAGGAGCTTGCGCCCTGGTCCGACATCGACATCGTCCTCTATCCCAACAAGGTTGTGCAGTCAATAGACGACCGATTTGTGCGAGAACTGTTTAAGCGCAGCCACGATGTAATTGGAGGCGAACTTGGTCTTCAGATCGGCTACAGTTATCTTCTGCCTGGCTCCATTGCCGGGTCAGATTCGAAGACCATTGCAAGCCTGATGGACTGCAGAGTCGTGGCCGGTCGGCCTGACGGCG
>JALGXY010000204.1 GCA_029824495.1 Fimbriimonadia bacterium | reverse complement strand
TGATCCGCTCGCTTCACCCTGAAGACACATTCAATGTCATCAGTTTCTCAAACGGTGCCCAAGCACTTTGGAGCAGGCCGCGCCAGTTCAATAGCGGCAATGCTGAACTGGCGATCAGTCATGTGAGAGGGCTGCGGGCGAACGGCGGAACCATGATCCTCCCGGCCGTTGAATTGGCTCTGAAATCTGAGCCGGTGGGTGGGCGTCTTCGGCTCGTCGTTTTCAACACGGACGGCTTTGTCGGCAACGACTATGAGATTCTCGATGGGATCCAGCGGATGCGTGGATCGAGCCGGATGTTTACGTTCGGAATCGGCAACAGCGTCAACCGGTTTCTCATCGATGCGATGAGTGTTGAGGGCCGCGGAGATTCGGAGATTGTTACGCTTGCCGAGTCTGCTGATGCAGCGGTGGAGAGGTTTGTTCGACGTGTCGACAGCCCTCTGCTGACAAACATCAAGGTCTCGTTCAGCGATCGCAGCATCTACGCTGTCACGCCTGAGCACGTGCCCGATATGTTCTCGTCCGAACCGGTGATCATCTATGGCAAGTACAGTCGACCTGGCCCTGTCAAGGTGAAGATCACGGGCGAGCTTGGCGGCGAGCCTTGGTCGAAGACGATCGACCTGGTGATGCCCTCGTCTGGCGATCAAGCATCCGGTTTATCTGCTCTTTGGGCGAAACGCAGGATTCAGGATATCGAGCGCTGGGATTGGCTGGCGAAGATCGGCCCCACGGGAGGGGCCTTGGAAGATCCTGACCGCATGAGTGTTGTACAGCAGGTGACCAACCTGGCTTTGAAGTACCGGCTGATGACCGAACACACGTCGTTCGTTGCAGTTGAAAATCGGGTCATCAATATCGGCGGCAAGCAGAGGACGATCCAGGTCCCTGTCGACATGGCCGATGGTGTCAGCTACGACGGTCTTGGTCTGCCTTCAAGCAAAGCTCCGCCAGCGATTGCTGGCAGGGCCAGTGGCGGATTTGGCGGCGGCGGTCTTGCAAGGCGATCAGCCACAGCAGGCAAGAATTACCACCACAGCTCTAGCCGATCTGAGCTGTCTGAGCTTGATGATGTGAGCGGAAGGACCAGCAAGATCGCAGCGAGCCTGAAGGCCAAGAAAGGCGAACAGGAGATCAAGATCCTGGTTGCGGCTATCGATGACAAGATCATCGAGGCGCTGAAGAAAGCGGGAATGAAGGTTGATGACCAGGATAAGGGTCTGAAGATGATCTTTGGTCGAGTCGACGCTGCGAAGCTAGAGGAGCTGGGGAAAATCGACGGAGTCGTGTTCATCAGCGCCCTTTAGAAGAGCCGATTCACTGTCCACCACCATCCCCCACCCGCCCTCCCTCCGGTGGTGGTGGACAGGGGACCAGATTCCTCCTCCTCCTTTTTATCTAAATGGAGGAGGAGGTTAGGGGTTGGAGGGCCAAAGAGGGGGAGGTTCATTGGGGCAACCGGCATTGGTGTTGAATGCACCGCCAATCCTCAACCCAAGGAGTTGAGGAATAGGAAGCAACTGATGAACTTCTACCCTCCATCCCCCTGCCCCCTTCCTCCCTGCGAAGGAGGAAGGGGAGTTCTTGGACTGAAGCTGGTCTGTTAGCCCCCTCTCCTTTATCCTCTCCTCAGGCTTGGGGAGAGGGGGAATCCCCCCTCTTCCATTATTGCGAAACGAAATGGAGGAGGGGGTTAGGGGGTGGAGGCTCTGTATGCAGACCTGGAGGTCGGCACCACAGAGTTTGGAATTCCTTGCTTCGCAGCGGGGAGAACTGTGCTCCAAAGAGGCCAACAATAGGTTGGGCTCGACGAGCAAGAGGGAGGGGGGCTGCCATCCACCTCAGACTCCCGGATTGACCCCCATCCCCCAACCCCCTTCCCCCTGTAAACAAGGGGAAGGGGACTTTGAACCCTCTACCCCCAAGGGGCTGAGGGTTAGAGCGTGTGGGGAACCAGCAGCCTAGAACACAAAAAACCGGCCCGGGCTGTTCGCCCGGACCGGTCTCAGCTTGAGCAGCTGCTTTCTTAGGCTTTGTCGTCGGAGACGATTGAAGCCGTGGTCTGCTCAGCTGGAACAGACGCTGTCTTAGCCGCTGCAGCTTTTGCTGCCTTCTGAGCATCCACCAGCGGAGTGATGAAGCCCTTGGCTTTCTCTTGTGAAGTCACATCAGGCATTTCGAAGGCCGGGAGGCCTTTTGTTGCTCGAAGTGTGGCTGTGATGATCAAGCAGTCCTTGCTGAAGTCGATCGACTTCGTCAGGATGCGGGCGCTCTCTTGCGGAGCATGGAAGCCCATGCCGTTGTTGGCGGCTACGTAGTCCCAGTAGAGCTGGGAGACCGTGATCAGCCTTCGCGCCTCTTCCAGTTCGGCATCGGTGACACCGAGTTTCGAGAGGTTTCCGACCTCCATGTGCGCACGGACCAGCGAGTTTTCTGCTCGGTCGAGCATTTCGCGGTTGTTGTCCTGGATCTTGGTGACTCGATCTTTGACCTCAGTTTCGCTCCACTTGTGACAGACCTGACAGGAGTTCTGAATGTTGTAGAGCGGGCTCTGGACCTGGTGATCGGTGAACTTGATGCCGCCTTCTGACTTGTAAGGCATGTGGCAGTCAGAACATGAGACGCCCTGGAAGGCGTGGATGCCCTGCTCGTACATCTCAAAGTCAGGATGCTGCATCTTGATCATCTTCGCTCCGCTGACTGCGTTGATCCAGTCAACGTGTCCCGTTTTTTCGAAGTAGGTTTCGAAGTTCTCAACGGTCAGACCGTCATCCCACGGGAAGGTGAGATATTTCTCTTCTTTGCCTTTGAAGTAGTACTCGACGTGACACTGTGCACAGACCAGGCTTCGCATCTCCTGATGTGTGGCCTCGGTGATGTCTTTGCCCTGTCGTTCGTAGGCTTCTTTCAGCGCGGGTCGTGAGATACGCAGAGCCATTGTTTCATTGTCATGACAGTCTGCACAGCCGATCGGGT
>JALGXY010000203.1 GCA_029824495.1 Fimbriimonadia bacterium | reverse complement strand
CAGAGATTGAGATCCGCCCGACTATGGGTCAGATAGACGACCTGATCGGTGAGATTCAGAAGCGGGTCGAGAAGGGCGAGAGGACCCTAGTCACAACTCTCACCAAGAAGATGGCGGAGGATTTGACCGAGTACCTGAAGGACGTCGACGTCAAGGTGAACTATGTCCATTCCAACGTCCATTCTCTCGACCGGCCAGAGATCCTTCGCGACCTTCGTTTGGGCGTCTATGACGTGATCGTCGGCGTCAACCTGCTGAGAGAGGGGCTCGACCTGCCTGAGGTGACCCTCGTCGCGATCCTCGATGCCGATAAAGAGGGTTTCCTGCGATCTGAAACCTCGCTGGTCCAGACGATCGGCCGTGCAGCTCGAAATGTAGGCGGGTTGGTGCTGCTTTATGCGGACAACATCACTGGCTCTATGGAGCGCGCCATCGCCGAAACCAATCGTCGCCGCGAGATTCAAGAGGCTTACAACAAAGAGCACGGCACCGCTCCGCAGACGATCAAGAAGGAGATCCGCGAGACGATCCGGTCATACGATGTTGTTGCAGAGACGGCGGCGCAGTACGGTGACAACGCGGAGACTCGCTCATTCGATGATGGTCAGCCGATCCGGATCGAAGACATCCCGATGCTGATCGCAGATCTTGAGCGGCAGATGAAGGCCCACGCCAAGGCGATGGAGTTCGAGTCAGCAGGCGAGATTCGGGATGAGATTGAGCAGCTGCGAAAAATGGCAGGGCTCAGCTCTGGCCGCAAGATTGGGCAGGAAAAACGCCGCCTGCCTGGCCGACCATGATCGTGTACGCTGTATATGAGCCCCCTTCTTCCATTGTTGGCCGCAGGCCGAAATGGAGGAAGGGGGTTGGGGGATGGAGGAGAAAGGGAGTGAAAAAGAACAGCAAAAACACGGACAGAGAAGCACGTGCTTTCGCAAGAGGCCAAAGACGAGAAATGTCTGCCAGTGAACAGGTGCTTTGGCGTACTCTGCGAAGAAAAGGCACTGGGTTCAGTTTTAGACGGCAGGTGCCGATCGGACCCTACTTTCTGGACTTCTTTTGTGCTGAGGCTGGGCTTTGTGTCGAAGTCGATGGTGAGCAGCATTTGGATCGCCCCGACTCAGACGCGGCACGTGACCAGTTTCTCAGTTCAAAAGGTATTGAGACTGTGCGCCTAAGAAGCCTAGATCTCTTTGACGAAAATGGAATTCTGCATGCGAAGGCCGTTGAGAAAATCCAGGGAATCTGTCAGATGAGAAGCGGCCGCATGCCTTTTGAGACAAAACGTAGACGCACCAGGAAAAACTCGGGCCCCTCCTCCCCCTAACCCCCTCCTCCATTTCGCTCCGCAATAATGGAGGAGGGGGAATCTGGGCTCCTCCTCCAGTCCATATCTCAAGAATCTTTGAAGGAAATTGCGCAAGAATCAGAGCATGACAGAGCAGGAGAGGGTCGAGGCCTACAATTACGACTCATTTATCCCAGAGAATTTTTTGCCGAAAATGCGGTTCCATGAGAGCCCGAAGCTCGGCGAAAAAGTCGAGTCGTTTCCACTTTGGAAAGAGTCGGATCGGGGCGAGACGAGTCTGGAGGAGGTCGTCAGCTCCCACGATCTGACCGTCATCGAATTCGGCAGCTTCACATGACCCTACTGCGGGATGGCGGCGCCATCCATGAATCAGCTTGCAGAAGACTACGCCGATCGTGGCGTCGGTTCAATTTTCCTCTACACCAACGAAGCTCATCCGGGTGAGAACTACGCGCACCACCAATCGATGGAGGACAAATTCCGGACTGCAGCAGAACTTCGCCTTCAAGATGGTGTAACCCGACCGATTTTCCTCGACGCTCTGACCGGGGAATGCCACATGCACTTCGGCTCGATGCCGAACATGACCTGGATTCTGAACAAGCGGATGATTCCAATCTACAAGTCGGACTGGACCAATGCAGAGTCAGTGCGGAACGCCTTGGAGTACTTTGTTCAGCTTCCGGAACGGCGGAAGGCCGGTGAAACACTTGTGCCGTTTCAAGTCGAGCGCCTCGACTACAAGGACCAAAATCAAAAGCGGTTTTACGAAAGGCTCGCCCGCTACGGCGACAAGTCGGTAACAGAGTTTCGAGAGTCGATGAAGGCGATCGGACTAGGGTAGCTGCGTCAAGCCACGCAGGCCCCGCGCTTCCAGACCTGTTGGACGTGATTGTGTCCAAACAGGTAGGGCACGTCGCGGAAGTTCGCTGTGTCCCAAACGATCAGGTCAGCCTGCATTCCAGGTTCAATTCTGCCAACCCTGCTCTCCCAACCGAGGACCGGGGCCGCCCTTGATGTACACGCGGCCAACGCCTCTGCAGGGCTCATTCCCATCTGGGTGCACGCCAGCGACATCACCATCTGGAGGCTCGGGGTCGGCGACGATCCTGGGTTGAAGTCGGTGGCCAGCACCACACTGGCACCAGCTTCGATCATCGCTCTGGCATCAGGGTACTTATGAAGCCCCAAACCATAGACTGATCCGGGAAGTAGAACGGCAGGTATGTCAGCCTTGGCCAGCGCTTCGATACCAGCGATTGAAGTCTGTTCGAGGTGATCCGCGGAAACTGCGCCAAGCTCAGCTGCCAGGGCGGCACCTCCGCCATCATGGAGCTGATCGACGTGCAGCCGCATTCCAACATCGTATGCTGCAGCTGCCACGGCTAGACGTCGTGCATCATCTGCCTCGAAGAACCCGATCTCAACAAAGATGTCAACAGCAGCAACATAAGGTGCTGCTGCGGGGAGGATGTCGTTGATGACGTAATCGAGGTACTCGCTGCGCCGACCTTTGAATTCGAGCGGGACAGCGTGGGCCGCCAGCAGCGTTGCCCGAATATCCATCGGAGAGTCAGACTGCAGCCGCTTGATGACTCTGAGCATCTTCAGCTCTGAGTCAAGATCGAGCCCGTATCCTGACTTGATTTCAAGGCTGGTCGTTCCGAGCTTCAACA
>JALGXY010000202.1 GCA_029824495.1 Fimbriimonadia bacterium | reverse complement strand
AAGATCTCGAATCACAGTTGGGGAACGGCGGTTGATCTCACGGTTCGCGGGCAGCTCAATCCGATGGGTTCGGAGACTGTTCAGCGAGGCCTGCTGCTGCTCTACTATCATTTCCACCAAGAGGGCTGGTATTGGGGTGCCGGTTTCCGGCGTCGGGATGCGATGCACTTCGAGGTCGCGGAAGAGACGATCCGCCGCTGGTTTGGGTGAGATAGACTGGCTGTATGCGCTTCACCTTTTCCCTGATCTTGCTGCTCGGGGTTGGGACGGTCTTCGCCCAGGACTTCGTCCCGCCTGGCCGAAATAAGATCGCCTGGCATCAGTCGCCGAACTACACTCCGGGGCGGAGCATGGCCGTCGATACGGTTGTTCTGCACCACACGGCATCGGACAATCTGGCCGGGACTGTCAAGTGGTTCGAGATGCGAGAGAGCCGAGTGAGCGCGCACTTTACGGTGGGGAAGGATGGCAGCATCATCCAGCACCTGAGCACGTACGATACGGCGTGGCATGCAGGCCGTTCACTCGACTTTTTTGGACGGACGAGCGTGAATCGGTTTTCTGTGGGGATTGAGATTGTCAACATCGGCGACGGTGTGGATCCCTATCCGGTCGAACAGACTCTGGCCGTCGAACACCTGATTTCTGTGATGATCCGGCGATTCCCGATCAAGCAGATCACGAGCCACGAGCACATCGCTGTTCCGCCTGGTCGGAAGCCTGACCCCAAGGGATATCCGTGGCCGACACTGGAGCGATTTGGACTGCCGATGTATTTCGGTCGGCAGGACGGGTGAGACTCCCCCTCTTCCATTATCGCGAAGCGAAATGGAGGAGGGGGGCAGGGGGAGGAGGCCAACAATAGGTTGGGCTCGACGTGGAATAGAGGGTGGAGGAGACACAGGATGCAGACGCGGACATCAGCACATCAGGGTTTGAGTAATGCCCTCTCCCCCTAGGCCTAGGGGGAGAACAAAAGAGGGGGAGGATGATTGCCCAGAGCGGCAATCAAATTGACTGAAGCTGGGCCGTTAAACCCCCTCTCCCTTACCCTCTCCCCAGGCTTGGGGAGAGGGGATTCTTGTCTTTAGTCAATGTCTTCAAGTCCAAGGCGCTCGAAGCAGACGGCAACTACTTGATCAAGAACGGAGACCTGGCGCTCCCCAAGTTCCTCCAAGCTGTATCGCAGAACCACCCAGCCATGCTGCTCGAGGACAGCTGTTTTGCGATTATCGGCTTCTTCCTTTGTGGCGTCGTGAATCGGACCATCAAGTTCTATGGCCACCTTTGCAGTTGGGCATGCGAAGTCGAGAATATGGCCAAGAACAGGGTGTTGGCGTCGAAACTTCAGCCCTCTGAGTCTCCCAGCTCTTACTTTCGACCAGAACAACCTTTCTTGTTTTGTCGAGTCGACCCGAAGATGTCTCGATCTCCTTATCTGCCGTCTTGGCCTCTCCATGAATTAAAGTTTAGCCTCTCCCCCTAGGCTTAGGGGGAGAATAAAAGAGGGGGAGGATAATCGGCGCAAGCGGCGATGATATGGTCTGAAGCTGGCTTGTCTTTGCCCTCCATCCCCCAACCCCCCTCCTCCCTTTTGGCAAAAGGATGCAGGGGGCTCAGATCCACCCAGCTTTGCGGGCAGCCTGCTCGATATCAGCACAGAGGTCGTCGGGGCTTTCCAGCCCGCAGTAGAGCCGGACCAGCAAGGTTTTAGGCCAGTCCATCGGCTCTGCATAGAGCACGACCACCAGGCTCTCGTAACCGCCCCAACTTACGGCCAATTGGAACAGTTCAAGGCTCTCTATGAACACTCGTGTCGACTCTTCATCCTGCCCAGGAGGCAAGAATGAGAAGAGGCCGGCGCTGCGCTTCATCTGCTTATCGCGCAGCTCTTTCTGGCCAAAATCATCATCGCCGACATGCAGGATCTTATCGGCAAAACCGAGCTTCTTGATATGCGCAACAACGATGTCAGCGGTGTCCGCGCAGGCGTTGACACGCAAGGGAAGGGTGCGCAGGCCGCGCAGGGTCAGCCAGGCAGAAAACGGCGAGAGTGCTGCCCCCAAGAGGTCGAGCTCAATCACGTTCATAGCTGCGACTCGCTCGCTGCTGGTACAGACAGCACCGGCGACAACATCGCTGTGCCCAGCGATGAACTTCGAAACGGAGTGCACAACGATATCGGCTCCGAAGCGCCCCGGCTGCTGGAACAGCGGAGTCGAATAGGAGTTGTCGATGATGACTGTCGCTCCTGCCTCATGGGCGATCTTCGAAACAGCCTCGATATCCTGCAGCCGAAAAACGACGCTGGAAGGCGATTCGAGATAGACCACCTTGGTGTTGGGCTGGATTGCCTTGGCGAAATCAGCAGGATCTTCGCCTGGCACATAGGTCACCGATATCCCGTAATCGACGAGCTTTTCGTTCAACAGTTTTCTAGCAGGGCCGTAGAGCATGTCGACGGCGACCACGTGATCGCCGGACTTCAGGCAGGAAAGAAAAGCAGCGCTGATTGCGGCCATGCCGCTGCTGAAGAGCCGACACGCCTCCATTCCTTCCAAGGCGGCAAGCTTCTGCTCAGCGAGCGCACGGGTCGGATTACCGGTTCGCGTGTACACGTGATCGCCGTCGATTTCAAGAGCGAGTGAATCGACCCATTCGTCGACAGAATCGAACTTGTAGATCGACGAATGGACGATCGGCGGTGAGACCGCACCGTACGGCTTCTTCTCCTCGCCCAGGTGGGCGATCAGGGTCTCTGGACTCATTTCGTCCTGCTGCATCGCTGTGATTCTAGCCCGGTCCTTTGGGACATGTTGCATCTGGTCTATAATTGCGGTCTGGTCATGTCCACCAACGAGCCTATTTTTCCGCAGCCTGATGTGCTGAACACAAAGGAGTACGGTAAGTACGTCCTGACAAACCTGGCCGCCCGGCGTGCCCGGCAGATCAAGGATGGCGCTCCGCCGCTCGTCCGTATCGACTCTGCCCACCC
>JALGXY010000201.1 GCA_029824495.1 Fimbriimonadia bacterium | reverse complement strand
CAGCTGTACAAAGATATTCAGGCGGGAATGAGTCGTGCCGAAGTGATGACATTGGTCGACAAGCACTATCCAGAAGATGGACGACGACTTCGGCCGCAGATCGTCGAGGATTCAGACGATCGGCTCTCGTTCAACATGAATCCCGAGGGGGCGACAGAACCTAACTGCGAAGGAATTTCCGTAAACCTGCAGAGAGACAAGGTTGTGTACAAGTTTTACTCAAGAGATTGAATGCCAACAAGACAGATAGACGATACGGTCACTTACGCGCCAACTCCTCATCTGCGACGTTCTGCAAATAGCGGGCCATCCCATAAATGAATGCCTTCAAATTGACAAGCAGGCGAGCACTTCTCTTAAGCGCAGCACCAATCCTGGGCATTGTATTTCCAGCAGGGCCGCGAGTTTCCGACGACACGACGATCGAAGCAAGATTGGCTTTGCCCGACAATCTGCTGGAATTGAGAGATCAGATCGATCTGGCAGAAGACTCGGTTGGGAAGGTAAAAGAAGTCGCACGAAAAAAATCACCTTCCATCCAGCGGATTCGATTGAACCAAGAAGAACGAAATGCGCCGTTGTAGTGGTCCACGGGTTTTCATCGTCACGGCGTGATACGAGCCCTTGGGCGGAGAATGTGGCGAAAGAACTTGGAGCAAATCTATTTGCTACACGCGTTACCGGACACGGTCTGGAGGACAGTGGAAGACTACTGGATGCGACGGTGAATGCCTGGGCCAACGACGCAGCAGAAGGCATCCAAGTGGGGAGAAAGCTGTGCACGGATGGCGTTATCGTGTTGGGAACCTCGACTGGTGCACCTGCACTAAGTTTGCTTCTATGCCAAGAGCAAGAAGACTACCGAAAGGGCGTTGTTGCGGGGGCCTTCATTTCGCCCAATTATGGTGTGAATCATCCAGACGCACACAAGTTTCTCCTGCCGTGGGCCGAGTTCTTTCTGAATCTCGGGGGGAAACGAGAGAAAGAAGCACTGCGGGGTGAAACGGGTCCCGGAGAGAATTCTGAAGTGTGCTACACGAGATACCCAACTTTCGCAGCCGCTCCGTCAGTGGTGCTTGCCGAAAAAGCCCGTGAAGCACCGCTCCTGCAGGTGCCTGCATAGATCGGTTATTCGAAGAAGGATTCGGTCGTTATCGCGGAAGAAATCGGAGCATTCATCAATCGCCAGAGTGAATCGAATGCTCGAATCGCGGAAATGGAATTTGGTGACACGGAAGATCCTCTAAACCAGATCTTCGTCGGGGATATTCCAGTTCCGCAAACAACGCCGGTTGCAGTGGATGCGGTGGTCAACTTTCTGAGGGAGCATCAGATAGCCAAAGTAGATCCAGAGGCGGCTGAGTAACCCGCTGCCGCTGGCGAGTCGGAATGCGCCTCTTTACTCAAACCATTAGCCCTGTTGCGGCGCGGCAATCCAAGTAGCGAGCGCCAGCGCTCAGACGTTCACTCTGTAGCCTTGGCCTCGTCCCACCATTCGTCCAGCTGCTCGAGCGTGCAGTCGTTCATCTCACCCCCGGCAGCCTCGGCGGCCTCCTCAACGTGCTTGAAACGGCGAACAAACTTGTTGTTGGTGGCACGCAGCGCGGTCTCGGGATCCACCCCGTAGAGCCTGCAGACATTGACGACTGAGAACAGCAGGTCGCCGAGCTCCGCGGTGCGCGCAGCCTCATCCCCGGCATCACGGACTTCGCCGGCCTCCTCGACGAGCTTGGCGAGCGCGCCTTCGGCGTCCGGCCAGTCAAATCCGAACTTGGCCGCCTGCTTCTGCAGCTGCTCGGCACGCGGCAGGGCCGGCATCGAACGCGGCACCTTGTCGAGCCGTGAGGTGAGCTGGGCGCGCCCCTCGCCCTGTTTGATCACATCCCACTGCGCCAAGACCTCGTCAGCCGACTGTAAGCTCCCGTCACCGAATACATGGGGATGACGGCGGACCATTTTCTCGCAGATGCAGCGGGCCACATCCTGCAGATCAAATCGGTTGTCCTCTCTCGCCAGCTGGCAGTGAAAAACAATCTGCAGCAGCAGATCGCCCAGCTCGTCCATCATCGCGTGCGTGTCGCCCTGCTCCACTGCATCGATGAACTCGAAAGACTCTTCGATCAGATAGCGGATCAGCGTCTCGTGCGTCTGCTCAAGGTCCCAGGGGCAACCATTTTCGTCGCGCAGTCGGGCCATGATCTCAACCAGCTCGTCTACCCAATGATCGGCCCCGGAGCCGACAGCCTGATACGCCTGAGATGGTGCACTGTCAGACATTTCGATGATCCGTTAGTTAAGAGCCGGTCAAATCCCGACATTATAGCCGGTGTGCTGATTTAAAAGCGGGAGCCGGCGCATTATGGTGTAAGATTCAACATCGGCAACAGGAATTAGTCATGAGTCAGGCGTCAAACAGGCAGGAAGTGCCGATCAATCGACGTTCGGTCAATACGGTCGACAAGTATTCGCCGGATGAGATTGCCTCAGCAGTCGAGATCTCCAACCGCATACTGGAGCGGCCGGTCGAGAGTCGTTACGAATACGAGGCTGAGCTGGGCCGCGGCGGCATGGGGGTGGTGAATCTGGTGGTCGACCACGACCTGGGCCGCATGTCAGCGATGAAGTACATTCCGCAGCAGTACAACGATCCGGACCAGCGCATGCTCGCTTTCGTAACCGAAGCGCGCATCACCGCGCAGCTCGAGCATCCGAATATCGTACCGATCCACGAAATCGGAATCGTCGAGGAAACCGGCACCCCCTTCTACACGATGAAGAAGGTGGAGGGAGAGTGCCTGATCGACGTGATCAAGCAGCTCAGAGTCGGCAACGAAGAGTACGTTGAGCGCTTTCCGGCGCTGCGCATGCTCGATATTTTCCGAAAAGTCTGCTACGCAGTGGCCTACGCCCATTCCCGCAATGTCATCCACCGCGACCTCAAGCCGGCCAACGTAATGATCGGCCAGTTCGGTGAAGTTCTGCTGATGGATTGGGGGCT
>JALGXY010000200.1 GCA_029824495.1 Fimbriimonadia bacterium | reverse complement strand
ATGCCGGTGACCGGCGTTGTGGTGAAGGTATAGGTCTGCGCTTGGCTGACCGCTGCCAATAACGAAAGGATCATTAGATCATTCTGATAGAATCGTACGGATGTTTGTCGGGGTTGTGGCTTTGGGTGCCGCTGTCATGTCTGAAAGTCTGAAAATCTCATCGAACGGTGTTGAGGCCGTCGCACTCCCTGTGTCAAGTGGCTACGCTCTTTCTCTACGATTTCAGGGCCAGCGAACGGTCTCAGTTCCGGGAGAAGGCCTCTGGTCGATCGCCACGAACTGGGATGACAAGTGGCAGGGGGACTGGTCTCACGGCAACCCCGGAGAAGCGAGCCTAGAGGGTGACTGGCTGGTTCTAAAAGGTGAGGTTGGCGATTGGCATATTCGCGATTCCTGGCGAATTGAAGGTGAGCTTCTGCGCTGCACACGTCGGTGGGAGTGGCACGGAGAGTCAAAAGCCTCGCCAACTGTCTTGTCAGTTCGGTTTCGCGGCGGTCAGGCTGGATCGCAGACGTTTCTGCCGGGCATCTGCCAGTACGGCAACCCTTCAGGCGTGAAGACTGGATTCGGTGTTGTCGCCCAATTCACCGGCAAGCCCGGCGAGAACGCCCTTTTCCAAGAACACCGATATCCGATGCCGTTTGCTTCGCTCGAGGACGGTGATCATGGCTCTGCCCTGCACTCGCTGCCGTCTTCGCTGGATGGTGGGGCGAGGGATGATCTCTGGTGGTCGATTGGAGTTGCGGCTGACAATGCAATTACAGAGCTGACGCTTCTCAGCGGGCCCGTGTCGATCAATGGCCAGCCCAGTATGGCGAAGGCGACTCAGCGCGAGCTTCGACCGTTCGAAAATGCCTGGATCGAGCCTGAGCCTGGAGCGGTCTATGAGAAGACCTTCTGGCTGGAGGCGTATGACGTGGAGGAGCGGGGCAGCGGCTTCCAGACGCCGATGAAATCTGCACTCAAGCTGTTCAATCCGGCTGATATGACCGGGATGCCGAAAATGCTCGATATTCTGAAATCGAAGCACCAGTTTGCTCTCTCCCGATGGCACGAGACCGAGCTGTCAGCAGGCATCAACATGTATCCCGACCATGACGAGTACGTGATGGGCTGGGCGGGTCAGTCGGGTGCGCCTGGGGCGGCATTCATCGCCCTGCACGATCTGCTTGGCGGCAAGGCAGATCTGGAGAAGGCTCAGAAGCTGCTTGACCATTTGACGACATCACCTTTCAACGAGCATGGCTTTCTGGTGCGCTATCTTCCGGGCGAAGATCGATGGCATGGCCAAGACCCGGTGAGCCAGGGGCAGGGGATGGAGAACATTGCCCGAGCGATTCTGGCTTCACAAAGCGTCGACCGTGTTGACTCAACCAAATGGTCAGCTTTTCTAAAGAGGGCTTGTGAGGTCCATGCCGAGCGGATCCTGGCGGATGATTGGCGGCCTGTATCAACGAATGAAGCGTTCATCGTTTCTCCGCTTCTGCGGGGCGCGCGACTGTTTAACAACCGCAGGTTTGCCGATGCCGGTCTCAAGGCTGCAGAGCACTACGCTGGCCGTCACCTCGACATGACAGAGCCCTACTGGGGCGGCACCCTCGACGCACGGTGCGAGGACAAAGAGGGGGCTTGGGCTGGCTTCCAGGCATTCCTGGCAGCCTACGAACACACAGAGGACAAGAAGTGGCTCAAACGGTCCGAACATGCGATGGATGTGACCCTCAGCAACACTGTGATCTGGGACGTGGACATGCCGGCAGGACGGCTGCGCGACCACAATCTGAAGACGCGAGGATGGACGATTGTCTCGGTGCAGAATCAGCATCTGGATGTGTTGGGCGTAATGTATACGCCGGAGATCTACCGGATGGGTAAGCACTTAGATCGGCAGGATCTGAAAGACCTCGCCCTGTTGATGTACCGCAGCTGTGGCCAGATGATCGACGCGTACGGAAGCCAAGGCGAGCAGCTCAATCACACGAACTTTTCCCAGTGGCGTGGTCAGGAGCAGATCGCCGGGATGCGGGGCACCTATTCTGAGGCTTGGACCGTTTTCTGGATCACCGCGCACTTCATGAATGCTGGTGCTGAGTTTCGCCGGATGGGACTCGATCTCTCCAACAACTAACTCTCAGGAGAAGCAAGTTCTGGCAGAATAGACTCTGTCAGGAGTCACTATGATAGCCTTCGCCTCACTTCTAGCTGCTGCCGTCGGAATCCAGCAGACCACGATGTCCCCGCCGACACGCGCTCCCCAAATCAAGCCGGTTGAAATCAAGATGGGGACGATCAAGACTTCCCGCGAGAACATCAAGGACGATGATGGCCAGCTTCAGGCGGCGACAGTGACCGTCGAAGTTGTCGTAATCGTGAATCAGGTGGACGAGAGCGGGCAAAAGGTTGCTGAGACTCGGTGCCGACCCAGCAGGAGAGCCAGGAGCTTTAGGATCAACCCGATAGACGGAGGAAGCCCCACGCCAAAAGAGGATAGAAAATCTCTTTCAGATGTCATGGACAAGGCTGCGCGGGAGGGCTATGCAGCCGAAGCTGGTCAAGCGGTCTACCAAGGCTTCTTGAAAGCAAAAGAGCAAAAGGCGAAAGTTCTCAAGGAGGCCGATCCTGTCAATGTCGACCCAAACATTAACATCAGAGAGGGCGGTTGGACCGGTCGAACATGGGAGACTCGGGTCCACAGATTTGACGCAACGGTTGTATTTATCAAGACCGTGACATTCCCTGGGAAGGAAAGCAAACCAATAGTCACTAGGATCGAATCCAACGTGCCGCTTGGCACGTTGAAGCTGCCAAACAAGAATCCCATGGCTTCGGAAGTTTTTGCACCTGATCCGATGGAAGTGCCACCCGTAACTCACAGCTGGATCAGCCTTGGCGATCTTTACGAAACACGAACTGGAATGCTGCAGTTGGGCGAAGAGAATGCTCGAAAGGTGGACCTCCAATATGTCTCGATCCCCAGGCTGTCAGTCGACTACAAATATCAGGAGTCAGATATGACTA
>JALGXY010000199.1 GCA_029824495.1 Fimbriimonadia bacterium | reverse complement strand
AGTAGCGTTTGCTGGTCTGGTCGTCAGCGCTGCCGATTTCTACATTATCGAAAAGGTCCAGCCGCCGATGGCTCAGGCGTACCAAAAGCTGTTTTCAGAGCTGGGCAGGATCGCTTACAGACCGACATTTCAATCTGACGTGACGATAAAAATCGACCGCTACACCGCCTCTTTTGGTTCAGTCCAGAGACACCAAGATGGCGTGATCGGTCTGAACGATGTCGTTCTGACAGAGCGGATTCGGCCGAATGAGTGGATGTACTACCACGCCGAAGAGGGCACCTATAAAGACGGCGTCTGGACGTTTTACAAACCTCGGATTCGGCTTCTGCGCGGCGACGATTTGGAGGTCTATTCGACCGAGGAAGAGGTGGTGATCAATGAAGCGATCAGGATCGAGGATCTGATGCTGCCGCCGCCGCCAGAGACCGAGACTGCCGCCGAATTGTGGAAGTCGATTGAGCAGGCTCGAAAGCAGGGTCTTAATCCTGTCGGCCTTCTGATCGAATACCACTCGAAATTCAGCACATCAGCCTCGTGCGTGATCTTTGCACTGACCAGTGCACTGGCAGCGATGTGGCTGTCTAGAGGCGGCGCATTCTCCGGACTGCTTCTCAGCCTTGGCCTGGTGATGCTCTACTACAACGCGCATATCATCGCTACACAGATTCTGGGTCGAAACGGCATGGTCGACCCGATGCTGGCAGCCTGGCTCCCCAACATTCTCTATGTGGCTATCGGGCTGTTTGCGTTCTGGAGGGTTCGTTGAGGGCGGCAGCCGCTGTCGCCGTTCTTTTTGTTGCAGGCTCAGCCGCAGCCGATGGACTCCTGGGCGTCATCTCGGTCGTCGGGTGGGCGTCAAGGGAGATCGCCGCATCAGGAGCGCTCGGCCAGACAAAGCCCTTGCCTGAAAAAGATCCCAATGTAAACGAGGAGATTCAATTCCTCGACACAGGCACCTTCACTATGGAGGACCGCAAGTTCGTGATCACCGGCGGCGGGCGAGTGGCCTTCCGCGGCTACGTCATCTCGGCAGAGAAAATCAGCGGTGATCTCGATACAGAGCAGTTTGATCTTGAGGGGGACGCTCGGCTGGCAGGCAAAGGCAGTGTCATTACTGGAGTCTCAATTCATATCGATTTCAAGCAGGAAGCCTATACTTTTCAATCGGGAGACGCAGCACTCGATTCAGAGCTCTTTGATGAGAGAATCAGCGATCGTGTCTATATCAGGGGCGGAAGCGGCTTCGGTTTAGGTGGGGAAGTTCATGTTCATGGCGGCAGGCTCACGACCTGCAGGAACGAATGTCCTCACTATGAGATCGTTTCGGAAGAGACCGATGTGCTGTTTGGAGACACGGCGACGGTTCGCAAGATGAAGTTGAGGGCATGGGGCAAGACGATCGTCTCTCTTCCCAGCCTGAGAATCCCGCTCGACCGAGATCCGGAACGGTTTCTGCCTGAAATGGGCCAAAGCCGAGACGAAGGCTATTTCGTCAGGATGAAGTTTGCGACCCCCCTCAAGGGCGGTCAGTTTCTCGACAATCGAGTCGACGTCATGACGAAGCTGGGGGTTGGGCTCGGCAGCACATATGAATACCAAGGCGAAGACCAGAGCGGCCAGGCGAGCATCTACGGCGTTTTCGGCTCACAGACGGGCGGGCAGCTTGAGGCGAACCACACCCAGACCTTCGGACAGACGCGGGCATCGTTCAATACGATGTATCAGAAGGACTACTTTAGAACCGCGCCCGGCACCAGCCTCTTCAGCCTTCGAGGACAGGTCAGCACACCGATCGCAGGCGGAAGCTCAAGCCTGTCGTTCAACCGCACATCTTCAAAGGGCGGCACATTTAAGTCGGTGCAGGAGAGCGTCAGCCTGTTCGACTCGCGCAGGCTGGGAACGGCGAATTCTAGGCTGAACTTAACGTGGAACTCCTCTGAATCATCTGGCTTCAGCAGTACAACTCAAAGCGAGCGGGTCAACGTTCGCTATAACCTCAGCCAGTCTTTTCGATCGTTCGATGCCGATCTCCTCTACCAGAGGGCGATCCCAGTCGGGCCTTCGACCGGATTCTTCAATTCGAGTGATCGCACGCCGATGCTGACGCTGAGGACCGATTCTCGAAAGCTCTTTGGCCCGCAGGCGAGCAGCCTGCCTCAGATCAACACCGAGGTTTCGATTGCCGAGCTGGTCAATCCAACGGATGAGAATCGGATCACGCGCATCTTCTTCGACACGACAGCCCGCGACACTGAAAAGGTGACCGATGCTGTCGATTTCGCCTGGAACGCCCAGTTTAAGCAGGGCGTCTATTCCGACGATACGGCCCAGTACACACTGAATTACGGCGGTCAGTTTTCCTGGCAGCTGACCGGCATCAAACCGGATACGACGATCAAATCTCGCAAGCCGCGCGGTCTCAGAGCGAACTTGAGCTACCGTCGCCTGCAGAGCTTCGGCTTCACCCCGCTGTTCATCGATCGGACCGGCCGATCCGACGCTCTCTCATTTGATATCCAGAGTCAGGTCGATCCGACGCTTTCGCTCGGTCTGCAGACGGGCTATGACCTGATCCAGATCGAACGAGGACTGACGCCCTGGCAGCTTCTCAGTATTCGGGCGGACTGGACGCCGCATGACGACGTCAAAGCGCGGGCCTATCTCACTTACGATACGTTCAACAGCGTCTGGAGCTCGTTCCGCTTCAACAGCCAGTTCAGCCTCTGGGATGCCGACTTTGTCGCCAGCGGTCGCTACGACGGACGGAAAGAGAAGTTTGCAGGTGCGACCTTCGGGTTTAGAGGGCTGAAATTCGGCAAGCTTCGCGCCACCGCATTGGCAGACTGGAGCGGCTATACCGAACAGCTCAACGCATTCCATCTAGAGTTCGCCTGGGATCTGCACTGCCTTGAAGCAGTTCTGGAGATTATCGACAACAAGGCCGGGTTTAGATCCGGTCGGCAGATCGGTCTGTTTGTGCGGATCAAGGCGATCCCCGGATTTGGAGAGTTCGGC
>JALGXY010000198.1 GCA_029824495.1 Fimbriimonadia bacterium | reverse complement strand
GTTCTCGATCCTTGTCAGGAAGAGACTCGACCTGCGACCACTCGTCAAACTCGCCTTCGGCGACAATCATCATGCGTGTGTGTTCAAGGGCGACTTCAATTCGGTCTTCTAGACTCGGTTCTGCGGGGATCGGCTCGCCATTGATGCCGGCGACAATTCGTGCCATTGCCCAAGGGTTGCTGATCGCGGCCCGGCCAACCATGACCCCGTCGCACCCTGTTTCTCGCATCATCTTGGTCGCGTCTTCCGGTGTCTTGATGTCGCCATTGCCGATCAGCGGGACCTGAACGGCTTCTCGCAGATCTTTGATCAGCTGCAGGTTTGCTTCTCCCTCGAATCCCTGCTTGGCAAACCTGGCGTGCAGGGTGATCATCTTGGCTCCAACATCCTGGAATCGCCTGGCGAGATCGGGAGCTGCAAAGAGGCTGTAATCCCAGCCTGCTCTCACCTTGACAGTCACAGGGACGTCGACAGCCTTGACCACATGCTCGACGATCTTGGCCGCATGAACAGGGTCCTTGAGAAGTGCTGCTCCGGCGCCAGTTCGGCAGACTTTCGGCACCCAGCAGCCCATATTGATATCAACTAGGTCGGGCTTGAACTGCATCGCGACCTGAGCGGTCTCCGCCATGATTTCCGGGTCGCCGCCAAAAATCTGGATGCCGAGCGGCCGTTCTGCCGGATCGATCCGCATCTTCTTCAGGGTCTTGTCAGCCCCATAGTGGATCGCCATCGCACTCACAAACTCAGTGAACATCAGCCCCGGGTTGGCGATCCGCTTGCAGATCAGCCGAAAAGCGAGGTTGGTGACATCCTCCATCGGAGCGAGCAGGACCGGATTGTCGATCTTGATGCTGCCGATTGAGAAGCCGGATGGGGAAGTGGTGCAGTCGGGCATAGCTCTCAGAGCTCGTGACGCCACATGATGACGGCATCTTCTTTGTTCTTGTAGTACTTCTTGCGCCTTCCGGCCGTAACGAAATTGAATCGTTCATAAAGGGCGATTGCTGGCTGATTGCCGGCACGAACCTCAAGCGTGGCGCAGACCGCCTTGCGGGCTACGGCCTGCTTGATTATCTCGTTCATCAGTTTGCGGGCGATCCCTTTTCTCCGGTGATCTGGGTGGACGGCAAGGTTTGTAATGTGGGCTTCGTCAGCAAGGATCCAGCATCCGCCATAGGCGATCGGCTCTCCTGCTTCGAGGCCGACCAGGAAGATCGATTGGGGGCCATCAAGTTCGTTGCGGAACGAGGCCTCGCTCCAGGGAGAAGGCTGGCTCGCCTGCTCGATGCTGAGAACCGTCTTGAGGTGTTTCTCCTGAAAAGGAACGATTCGGAAGGTTGCGCTCATCCGCCGAGATAGAACTCTTTGACTTTGGGGTCGGTCAGCAGCTCCTGCCCTGGGCCGGTCATCACCATGTTGCCAGTCTCTAGGACGTAGGCGCGGTTGGCAACCTCTAGAGCTCGGTGCGCGTTCTGTTCGACCAGCAGAATAGTTGTTCCGCCGTCGTTGAGATCCTTGATGATTGCGAAGATCTCTGTGACGAGATTCGGTGCGAGTCCCATGCTCGGTTCGTCGAGAAGGAGCAGATGAGGGCGGCTCATCAGAGCACGGCAGATGGCCAGCATCTGGAGCTCACCCCCGGACATCGTTCCAGCGCTCTGCTTCAGCCTTTCGCGGACTCTGGGGAATCGATTGAGAGCTTTCTCCATATCGTCGGCGATGTCGCCATCCGTCCGAGAAAATGCGCCCAATTGGAGATTCTCTTTCACCGACATATTGGTGAAGATTCGGCGGCCTTCTGGGGATTGGCTGATGCCGAGTCGCACAATCTTATCCGGAGACACGCCGACGAGGTCTTTCCCTTCAAACGTGATTGAACCGCTTCGTGGTCTGATCAGGCCGCTGATCGTACGGAGGAGAGTGCTTTTACCAGCCCCGTTTGAGCCGATGATGGAGACGATTTCGCCTTGATTGACCTCCAGCGAAACGTCGTTCAGCGCTTGAATCGCGCCATAGAATACATGCAGCCCATTAACCTGAAGCATCGGAAGCAAGATTCTAGCAGATCAGTTGAGCTGATGCAGGATCGGCCACAATGTGGCTGTCATGCTCGCGGCTGCAGTTGTATTGACGGGTGGAATGATGACTGGTGGTTCTGAGCTTGTACGTGTTGTGCCGGAGCAGATGGCTGAAGTTGCCGTGGGTGAGCAGTGCCGTCTGCGATTTGAGGTCAAGCCTTCCGCGCCTTTCCACGAAGTGATTCCGAGCTGGTCAGCATCTGCGCCGCCGGGGACAGGCTTTGAGATTGAATTCAGAGTGAAGCTTGAAGACCGAACGAGCACCGCATTTCGGATGGGCCGCTGGTCGATGGGCGAGGATCGCACCAGCTTCAAGAACGAAGAGAATCCAGATGGTGTGGTCTTGACCGACACATTGAGGCTGAATTCACCGGCCGATGTCTTGATCGTCGACTTGATACCGTTTGATGCCGGCGACGTCCAGGTCGATATTCGATCATTCTATCTCTCATTCTGGTCTCCTGCCGAAGGAGGTGACAGCCGTCCAAATCGAGAAGCTTGGGGCCATTCGCTGCCCGTTCCCACCAGGGCGCAGCACGATTATCCTGGCGGCAATGTTCTGTGCAGCCCGACAAGCCTCTCGATGTTGCTCAACTACTGGGCAGAACGGCTCGACCGCCCAGAACTGAGCGCAGAGGTGCCGGAAATCCAGACCCGAATCAATGATCCAGAGTGGGGCGGGACAGGCAATTGGCCATTCAATACTGCGTTTGCAGGGCAGCACGAAGGCCTAAGCAGCTATGTCACGAGGCTGAACAGCATGGCTCAGCTGGAGTCGCTGGTGGCCGCAGGAGTTCCTGCGGCAGCGTCGATCTCATACTCGCTGCTTCTCGGCCGCGACCTGGGTCGAGAGCAGGCTGATGACGGCCACATCATCGTGGTCTGTGGATTCACAGAAAATGGCGACCTGGTAATCAATGACCCTGCGAAAGGAGCCGAT
>JALGXY010000197.1 GCA_029824495.1 Fimbriimonadia bacterium | reverse complement strand
ACTCTCGCGCTGATGGATGCAGGTGTTCCGATCAAGGCTGCCGTTGCAGGCATCGCGATGGGACTCATGTCTGACGGCAAAACCTTCCGGGTTCTGACCGACATTCAGGGCGTTGAGGACTTCACCGGCGACATGGACTTCAAGGTTGCTGGCACACGAGACGGCATCACCGCTCTCCAGCTCGACACGAAGCTCGACGGCATTCCTGAGAAGGTGCTGGGCGATGCGCTCAATCAGGCGAAAGACGCTCGATTCGAAATTCTTGACGTGATCGATGGCGAACTGGCCGCACCGCGCGAGGAGCTTGCTCCGACCGCACCGCGGATCACGACCCTCATGATCAACCCCGAGAAGATCGGCGCGATCATCGGGCCTGGCGGTTCTGTGATCCGCAAGATGACAGAAGAGACCGAGACCGAGATCGATGTCCAGCAGGACGGTCGAGTCCTGATCGCTTCAGACGAAGGCCACAAGGCTGATAAGGCTGTTGCCATGATCAAGGAGCTGACCGCCGAAATGGAGGTTGGACTTGAATTCTCTGGCGAAGTGACCCGACTGATGGGTCGAGGCGCCATGGTTTCGATGCCTGGCGGACGGGACGGAATGGTCCCGACCGACAAGCTTGTCCAGGGCAAGAAGCTCAACCGGCCGGACGACGCACTAAAGGTCGGCGAGACGATCAACGTGACTGTCGACGAGATCGACGGCATGGGCCGTGTCAACCTTTCAGCGCTCGGCCTGAACCCCGAACACCCGATTCTCAGCGGCGATGAAGAGCCGCGTGAGTCCCCCGCTTTCGAGCGAGGCGGCCGAGGCGGCGACCGAGGCGGACGTGGCGGCTATGACCGTGGCGGCCGAGGCGGACGTGACCGAGACCGAGGTGGTCGAGGCGGCGGACGCGACCGCGATCGTGATCGAGGCCCTCGACGGGACCGAGATGAAGATCGTGGCGGAAACCGCGACGACGAGCGGGGCGGTAGAGACGACGATGACGTCAACGCACGCTTCCGACCGCGACGCTGATCCGGTCAACTAAATTAGAAGCACCTCAAACTATTGCAGTCTGGGGTGCTTTTTTGTATCAGCACCGTTCACCGTAGGGTAAAAATGCGCCGATGTATTACGTTGTCAGCGATGACGGTCAAAAGTATGGGCCGGCTGATCTAGATACCCTTCACCAATGGGTCGGGGAGAACAGGCTCACCCGCGAAATGCTGTTGGAGAATGCTGACAACGGGGTTCAGATGAAGGCAGGCGATGTGCCTGGCCTGTTCACCGAAGAGGATGAAGCTCCAGCAGCAGATCCGGGAGTTGTCGGAGATGGGCCGGAGCCCAACCCATTCGATCCGCTATCGGGCGGCGCTGCCGGCCCTGCTGACTCTCCAGTCGATGCCCGAGAAGCGACAGCCAGCCAGGTGATTGAGGACGATCCTCAGCCTGCAGGTGGTGCCCAATCAGGGCCCTATTCGGCTGCTCCTAAGGATCCCTATGCGCCGGCGAATCCGTACGATTCAGGCACTACGAATTACCCGAGATATGACAATGCCGATCCGAATGTTCAGACCTATGTAACTTGGGGCTGGGTCTGTGCAGTATTGAGCTGCTGCTGTCTTCCTGGCGCCATCGGTGCGATCATCTTAGGCAACAAGGCGAAGAACGCAGGCCATGCCCAGGGCCAGGCGATCTTCATCATCGGAATCATCATGACCGCGCTGAACGCGATCGGATTCGTTCTTCAATTGCTGTTTGGCTTTGCCGGCGCGTTTCTGCCGAGCTAGTCGACCACAGGAATCACAACGGGCTTTTGACGGGTCAGGCGGCTGAGAGATCGCCTGACCGAAGCCTTGGCAATATCCTTTAAGATGTCGTCGTGGCTCACCTCTGGCGGCGAGAGCTTCGCCAGAGACTCGACCAGGTCATCGACTGCAGAATCGAGATCCTGCTGATCTCCACAGAACCCTTGGGCTTGAATCGTCGGCTTGCGGGTGAGAGTGCCTTCTTCTCGATCGACCCCGAGCGAGACCACAACGACACCATCGTGGGCAAGCTGTGTCCGTTCGCGCAGCGTGTCGGACTGGATAGCGATCGAACCTGACTGATCAAAAAAGACCTCGCCTGAGAGATTCTCTTGTTCAGTCCATGCCTTCTCGTCGTCGAGGTTGAGCGTATCGCCGTTTTCGAGCACAAAAACGCGGTGCTTCGGATGACCCATCTCGATCAGCATCTCTTCGAACAGCTTCTGGTGCCAAGGCTCACCATGGACCGGCGCCACATAGAACGGCTTGGTCAGACTGAGCATCAGCTTGATCTCTTCTTTGTGGCCGTGGCCAGAGACATGAATTGGTGTCGGGTGATCGACAATCACATGG
Source organism: Fimbriimonadia bacterium (assembly GCA_029824495.1). GTDB lineage: Bacteria > Armatimonadota > Fimbriimonadia > Fimbriimonadales > Fimbriimonadaceae > JALGXY01. Next base: position 659 of record JALGXY010000197.1, on the reverse strand, counting down.
GCGCCGAGCATCACGAGTCTATTGACCGTTCGCCAGATCGGACCTTCGTTGCCTGGGATCGCACGAGCTGAATAGATGATCGTATCGCCGTCGTTGATCCGCAGGCGGTTGTACTCTTCCCGAGACATCTGGCTGAGAGCTGCACGCCCCTCACCCTGACTGCCGGTGCAGAGAATCACGAGGTCTTCCGGTCGATACTGCGACGCCTTATCGAGGCGAATATAGGTGTCCTCAGGAATCTTGATGTAGCCCATCGACTGGCAGAGGGCCACGGTCTGGTCCATCCGTCGACCGGCGACAGCGACCTTGCGGCCAGTTTCGTGGGCTGCTGTGATCACCTGCTGCATGCGGTGAATCTGGGAGCTGAAAGTGGTGACAAGAACGCGACCTGGTGCTTCGGCAAACAGAGTGTGCAGAGACGGGCCGACCATCGACTCGCTTTCGCTCCAGCCGTCACGTTCAACGTTGGTTGAATCGCTCAACAGGAGAAGAACGCCTTCTTCGCCCAGCTCGGCCAGACGCTTGATATCGGTCTTCTTATTGTCAAGTGGTGTGTTGTCAAACTTGAAATCTGCGGTGAAGAGGATGATGCCGTGGTCGGTTGTGACCGCAAGCGCGCAGGTTTCCGGGATCGAGTGAGTGACCTGGATCGGCTCGAC
>JALGXY010000196.1 GCA_029824495.1 Fimbriimonadia bacterium | reverse complement strand
AGAACGAAACAGCAAGGCTCACTGATTCCAACAAGACGGATGCTGAAGCTTCGTTCTCTCCGGACGGCACTCGGATTTTCTACGCGACTGGAGTCGGCGATGGCGCGAGCGAAAGACAGGTCATCGCTTCTATGCGTCCCGACGGTTCGGACAAAAAGGTGATTTCAGAGTCGACTCACCCTGCCTGCTGGCCAGCGACTGGCTAAGATTGCTGACACTTGACATCAAGAGGCTGCATCCAGTATGATGTCTATTGTCATCTAGCTGTAGAGATAGATCAGGGGAGAAAATGAAGGAGCGTAGGGGTCGGGTCACTTTCGTCATCGAACTGACCCTCTGCGCTGTATCAAGGGGTAGCCGAATCTATGGCTAACTCAGCCAACTCACAGTATTTTTGCCAGGCCAAATCAGGCCCGGCGCTTCACGCCGGCTGAGACCTCTTTAAACCAGGAAAAAGCGGCTGCTTTCAGCTCTGCAGCAAGCTCTAGCTCTTCCGCTGAACGGTCGTACTTCTCGTACGGATCGTTGCCGATATCGAAAAGCTGGCCGCCGCCCATGCTGACCCACTTCCAATCTCCGCGGCGGATCGCCAGATTGCCGTTGGCATGCCGCCAGAACAACTCGCGAGCGGGCAGGTCTTCTCTGCTCAGCAGCAGGTCTGAGAGGTCGAGGCCATCCCACGAATTGGAAGTCTCAACCCCATCCATCGGAACAAACTTAAAGACCTTCTGCACTTGCTGACTGTACCACTAGGTCATTGAATACTGAATTCACTCCTCAATGACCACATTCAGCTGGTCATGATGGAGCCTGTGTCAAAGCAAGAGGTCTCGCACAGGTCCGGGAAGTCTCTTAGGTTTTTTCTTGGCAAGACACGAGCATGAGCCTTCGAGGACTCAGCTTCTCCCCAGCCAGATTCAGGACGGTGGTGGGCTGTATAGGACTCGAACCTATGACCCGCTGATTAAGAGTCAGCTGCTCTACCAACTGAGCTAACAGCCCCAACGACGGTGCGGAATTATACACGAGCTTTAGTTCAGGTTCGGGCCAGATGCCCATCAGGACGTGCGGTTAGGCGTCGGCCTTGAGCTCAGCCAGGGTCTCATTGAACAGGGCAAGTGCGGCCCGCTTCTTCACCCGCAGGTCCTCGAATGAAGTGATGAAAAAGAGCCCTTCGAGCTGGTCATGAATCTCCTTCGGCAGGTCGACGTGCAGGTAGCGCGCTGAAAAATCGTGCCGAGTCGGGTCATATTTCATCCTCAGCACGTCGATCAACGGAGTCTGGACCATTCGCTGGTAGAAGTGCATTGCCTCGATGCCGAGCCCACGGTCGAGCGACTTGTCGACAAACGAGCTGAACATCGCGACCATAGGCTCAATCTTCGCCAGCTTCACAGTGATCTCTTTCTCGATCTTCTCCCGATCAACCGCCGTGGTCACAATGTATCCGCCTTTGTCAAACAAGATGACCGGAATGCCATGCCGCTCCTCTTCTGTCAATGTCCAATTGACTCCATGCTCGATCACTACAAGATCAAGGAGCATGTAGGGCTCAGCTTTGAATGAGTAGAAACACTGAAATGCCCCGTGCCAGGTGGGCTGAGGGAGCTCAAAACGCTGGTTGAGGACAAAGCGATTCTCAACCACCATTTCAATGGCCACAATAACCTCGGCAGCTTCACCTTTTGCAGCTACAACTTGAAGATCGAGATCTGAATACTCGTCATCGCGACCGAACGCAGCAGAACCGCCCTCGAAAGCAGCCAACACAGATTCCATCGGCTCAATCTCAAGTTGAATCGCTCGGCGCAGCTCTGACCTCAAGTTACTCACGCCGATTTCTACTTTGATCAGGGCTCATCAGTTTCGTTATCAGCCACAATGTCCCCCATGAGCGTCAGGTCATTCCGACCCGAGGATGCAGAGGGTGTCCGCAGGGTCATCAAAGCCGTCTACGATGAGTATCAGTTCACGTGGGAGCCCGAGCGCTATCATTCTGATTTGTGGAAGATTGAGGACCTATACATGAATGCTTCTAGTCACTTCTGGGTGGCAGAGCTAGATGGCGAAGTTGTTGGGTGCATTGGCCTCAAGAGCTTCGAAGCAGTGCCCGGCGAGCCAGGATCAGCCGAAGAGCATCAGGGCAAAATCCGGGTCAGCGCAGCGGATTGCGAGCTCACGCGGCTCTACGTTGTCAAGAGAGCGAGGGGCCAGAAACTCGGCATCGCCCTGACTAAAGCCTGCCTTGATCACGCAGCAGAAACAGGCCACAAGGTGATGGAGATCTGGTCTGACAAGCTCTTCAAAGAAGCTCATCAACTGTACGCTCGGTTTGGTGCAGTCAACGTCGGCGAGCGCATCTGCGACGATCCTGACGAGGCCCCTGAGTGGGGCATGATGATCGACCTGACAAGCCGTCAGGCAGAGGCCAAATCATGATCGCTATTTTCGCCGCCGCACTCGTCTTGGCTCCCCAGCAGCAGGTGCACCGGGAGGCGACGGAGTGGACCAACGTCTGGATCCCTAACGCCCACAAAACTGACAAACCGCGCGTGCTGCTCGTCGGCGACTCGATCGCTCAGGCCTATTACGGCGGGGTCCAGTCCTCTATCAAGGATCTCGCCTACACATCAAGGATCACAACTTCGCGAAGCGTCTGCGATCCTCTCTTCGAAAGAGAGCTTGAAATTGTGCTTGATCAGTATAAGTTTAAGGCCATACACTTTAACAAAGGTCTTCATGGAACGCCTTATACCGACAACGAATATGGAGCCGCAATTGAGAGTCTTGTCAAGTTCTTAAAGGCCAAGTGCCCCGATGCCGAGCTGATCTGGGCCGACTCAACCCCTCTCCGGAAAACAGGGGCGAGGGCTGATCTGAACGCGCTCGTCAACTCTCGAAACCAGTTGGCAGCCAAGATCATGAAAAAGGAGGGTATTCCCATCAACTCGCTGCACTCCCTGATGGCCGATCATGACGATCTTCACTCAGACGACTATCACTGGAAGGCGCCAGCAATCAAGTTGCAGGCAGA
>JALGXY010000195.1 GCA_029824495.1 Fimbriimonadia bacterium | reverse complement strand
TCTGGCAATGCGGTCTCGCTACCGAAACTTCGGCAGCTCGGTTGAAGATTTTGCGCTCTCTCCGAGCGGCAAGCGAATCGCCCTCGCGGCACGCGGTGATCTTTTCAGCGCTCCGGCGAAGAATGGCGTCACCCGCCGACTGACTTCGGACACGAGCTCACGAGAGACGAGCCCGTCCTGGTCGCCTGATGGTCAGGAGATCGCGTTCATGAGCGACGAGTCTGGCGAGCAGCAGATCTACGTCAAACCCCAGATGGGCGGCGAAGCTGAGCTGATTCCGACCCCTCGCGGTGAAGTGATCTCAAGCGTTCAGTGGTCACCCAAAGGCACCTATCTGGCATTTACAACGATCGACAATGGCTTCGGCTTTGTCAACCGCAAGACTGGCGACAGCAGAATCGTCCACAAGGACAAGCTGGGCAACCTGCCATTCGATTTCTCGCACGATGAGAGCTGGATTGTCTACAGTGCAGTGCAGGACAACCTGTTTGCATCTGTGATGCTCTACAACGTAGAAGACAAGACTCACCACCAGGTGACAAGCGGCCTCTACAACTCCCAGTCGGCTTCGTTCGACCTGAACGGCAAGTATCTCTACTTCAGCTCAGATCGATCTTATGCCCCCAACTTTGATGCTTTTGCGGGTGCTTCTCTTCACCAGACAAACACCACTCGCATCTACATGACCACGCTTCGAACCGACCTCATGAATCCGCTGGATAAACCAGAAGATGAAGAGCCCGTCAAGAAGGCAGAAGCTGAAGAAAAGCCTGCCGGTGATGCACCTGCGGCCGAGAAGCCGAAGGGTCTGCAGATCGACATTGAAGGTCTTGAGCAGCGCGCTCAGGCTCTGCCGTGGCCTCCCGGACAGTATCCGTTCGTGATTGGCGCCAACAATGGTGTCTTCACCTGGTCAGCCGGCTCACTGGTCAAATTCGATGCAGCGAGCGGCGCTCCCATGACAATCATGCCAGGCGTCTCATCGCTCGACTTCAACCCGACACGAACCAAGATGGCCTACCGGTCAGGCAACACGATCGGCATCACAGATGTGAGACCTGGTCTGAAGCCTGGTGCAGGTGCCGTCAATACAAGCAACGTCGGCTACATGTGGAATCCACAGGACGAGTACAAGCAGATGTTCTGGGAGGCCTGGCGATACGAGCGAGACCACTTCTATGACAAAGATATGCTCGGTCTCGACTGGAAAGCGATTGGTGACAAATATGCAGCGATGCTGCCGTACGTCGGTGATCGCAGCGACCTGAACTATATCTTCGGCATGCTTGTCGGGGAGCTCGGCACAGGCCATGCCTATGTAATGGGCGGCGACGTTGCCCAGGGCGCCACTCCAGAGGCTCCAACAGCCGCTGGGATGCTCGGCGTGGACTATGCAGTTGAGAACGGCAAGGTTCGACTTGCCAAGATCTATCGCGGCTTCAATACCGATGCTTCAGCGAAAGGCCCGCTCGGTGCACCCGGTGTTGATGCTCGACAAGGCGACTATCTGATGGCGATCGACGGCCACCCCGTCGATGCTTCGGTCAACGTTGACAGCCTGCTGATTGGCAAAGTCGGTCAGATCGTTGAGCTGTCGCTGAACAGTGATCCGGTCGATATCGGAAGCCGAATCGTCAAAGTTCGACCGATCGGCAACGAAAGCAGCCTTCGGTACGCAACATGGCAAGACGAGCGTCGAAACCTGGTCGACGAATGGTCCAATGGACAGATCGGCTACATGCACGTTCCCGATACGAGCGTTCCTGGCATCATCAACTTTGTCCGCGGCTTCTACAGCCAGTCTGGCAAGAAAGCTTGGGTCATCGACGAGCGAGACAACGGCGGCGGATCGATCCCGACCTTCTTCATTGAAGCTCTGGCTCGCCAGTTCGATACAGCCTTCAAGCAGCGCCACGGCGTTGATGTCGGCTTCCCAACTCAGTCGCTCGACGGCCCGAAGGTGATGCTGATCAACCAGAACGCAGGTTCTGGCGGCGACATGTTCCCGTGGCTGTTCCGCAACTCAGAGCTGGGCCCCCTAATGGGCACCAGAACCTGGGGCGGACTTGTCGGCATCAGCGGCAGATTGGGCCTGGTCGATGGCGGCGGCGTCACAGCACCGTCCTTCGGAATCTATGACACGGCGACATCAAAGTGGATTGCTGAAAACACAGGTGTCGATCCCGACATCGAAGTTGACAACGATCCGGCTGTTCTGGCCTCTGGCCATGATCTTCAGCTCAAAACTGCTGTCGATTATCTCCTGAAGGAGCTTGCTTCTGGCAAGGCCTGGAAAGGATACAAGTCTCCGGATTTCCCGCGCATCAAACGCGGCGGCTGATCCAAATAGAGCAGGAAAGAGCCCTCGACCTTCGGGTCGGGGGCTTTTTTCGTTAGGAAATGGCTTTCGCCTGCCGAAAATACTAGAAACAGCTATGAGTGGACGCGAATGGGATTATCCGGTACAGCCGACGCCGGTACAGTGGCAGAAGCTGGGAGACCTGCTTCTGGAAGCAGGTCTAATCGAACAGAGTCAGCTCGATTCTGCCCTCGAATACCAGCGCGAGCAGGGTGTGCCGCTCGGTCATGCACTGGTCTACATGGGTGTCGTCACCCATAGTCAGATTCTGAGCGCTCTCGCTTTTCAGGCCGAAGTTCTGGCTTGGGATTTAACGACTCAGCAGCCAGATCCAGAGGCGCTCGCCTCCGTCAACTCTCACTTCTGCCGCGATGAACAGGTGCTTCCGGTCATGGTCTATGACGACCGGCTTGTCGTCGCCATGAAGAACCCAACAGACGTCGACTTGATCGACAGGGTTGCCCGCGAAACCGGCATGAGGATCGAGCCGGCACTCGCAGATGAAATCCACCTTTCTGAGCAGATTGAAAACTGCTATTTCAGAGGCTCCAAGTCTCAGCAGAACCGCATCAATGAACTCGTGCTCAACAGCGAGATGATGCGGGACCAGATCGATGTCGACCTTGAGGTCAGCAATCTTGATCAGGCTGAAATTGATGAGACCAAGCCGGTGATCGGACTGGTCAACAAGATCATCT
>JALGXY010000194.1 GCA_029824495.1 Fimbriimonadia bacterium | reverse complement strand
GGAGACCGCCGGCACTCCAACACTGCTCGCGTGACGATGGTTGCGGTCAAGGATGGCAGTCCTGTCGAAGTTCCTCGATTGATCTGTGAGACCAACGAAGAGAAGGCTCGATTCCTGATGGGACTGATCAGACGAGAGATGCGGAAACAGCGCATCGCTCAGTTGGCAGAAATTGAGCAGAAGCTGCTCGCCGCGGACACCGCTCAGCTTGATGAGTGGATGAAAGCCGCAAATCCGGTCGATCTGATCAGCTCCTGCTTGAGCTGAGATCGTAGCGATGCCGAGGATGGGCTGAGTATCCTCGGGGCCAGGTCATGGTCCTGAATCGACTTCTTCCATTCCTGCTGCTCTCGGGCGGCATGGGCATGCTTGGCATCGGCGTTGCGACGCCCCAGCCTGCCGCTCCAAAGAAGGTCAGCTTCTCAAAGGAGATTCTTCCGATCTTAGCGGAGAACTGCTTCCTTTGCCATGGCCCCGATATCAGCACTCGTGTGGCAGACATTCAGCTGCAGGACCGCGACCATACGATCGCAGATCGAGACGGCTATCAGATCATCAAGCCGGGTGATGCTGAGAACTCAGAGCTGATCAAGAGGATCAATGATTCGGATCTGCCGATGCCGCCCGCTGATACGGGCAAGGTTCTGACCGCCGAGCAGAAAGCACTTTTGGCTCAATGGATCGATGAAGGGGCGGAGTATGACACTCACTGGGCCTTCAAGAAACTGCCTTCCTCGATACAGGTGCCGACCGCAGGTGGGGAATGGTCTTGCGATGACCTGGATAGGTTTATAGCTGAAAAGCATGACGAAACAGGCCTGAATCCAAGCAGGGAAGCTGAGCCGCCGCGGTGGCTGAGACGGGTCACATTTGACCTGACCGGACTCCCGCCAACTCTGAGTGAGATCGAAGAATTTGAGGAGTCTCTCGATTACGAAGCGACGGTCGACAGGCTGCTTGCCAAGCGAGCCTTCGGTGAGAGAATGGCATCCCCCTGGCTCGATGCTGCGCGCTATGCCGACAGCTATGGCTACCAGTCAGACCTCTTGACGCCGCAGTGGCCGTATCGCGATTGGGTCATCGATGCCTTCAATAAAAACCTCCCCTATGACCAGTTTTTAACATGGCAGCTTGCTGGAGATCTTCTGCCCGATTCCACGAGAGAGCAGAAGCTGGCTACGGCCTTCAATCGCCTCCACCGAATGTCAAATGAGGGTGGTTCGATTGCCGAGGAGTTCAAGATTGAATATGCTGCGGATCGTGTGGCGACTTTCGGAACTTCTGTTCTCGGCTTAACACTCGAGTGCGCCCGCTGCCACGATCACAAGTACGATCCGATCAGCCAGAAGGAGTTTTATGAGTTCTTCGCCTTCTTCAATGAGATTGACGAATACGGCCTTCTTCTCTCAACGGGGATCGTGCCAACGCCGTCTCTCCTGCTCCCTAACGAAGAGCAGGAAGCCACCCTTGAAAAAGCAGAACGGGCTGACAGAGTTGCAGCGGAGAATCTGACCAAGTCGCTCGCTATTGACTCATCAAAGTTTGAGGATTGGTTGGGGCGAGATCTGAAAGCGGAGATCAAGGGTGTTGAAGGGAGCTACGATTTTGACAATCTGGTTGACAACAAGTTCCCCAACAGCATAGAGGGCAAACCGAGCGCTGAACCATTCACGGGTCCTGCCATTGTCAATGGTCGAAGCGGCAAGGGTCTGCAGCTTGACGGTGAAAGCGGCCTGACATTTCCTGGTCTGAGCAGCCCCAATCGGCACACTCCATTCACCTGGTCGATCTGGATCAAGGACACTTTGAGCCGCCAAGAGGACTCGGTGCTGCTGCACCGTACAGGCGGCACTGACGTAGGTTTCTGCGGGTTCGATCTGACAATTTCAGAAGGAATATTGACCGCTCGTTTGATGCGGCACTGGCCCGGCAATGCTCTCTCTATCCGAACGGTTGAGCCGCTCAGCAAAGATGAATGGGAGCATGTCGTCTGGAGCTGGGATGGCACCGGCCGTGTTGATGGGCTGAAGATCTATGTCAACGGCGAGCCAGCCAAAACAGAAGTGGTGGCGGACAAGATCTGGAAGACCGTTAACGCCTATGGAAATCTTGGCCCTGGTGGAGCCTCTTGGGTGGTTGGACAGCGATTCCGCGCCTTCGGCTTCAAGGGCGGTGTCATCGACGACTTCCAGCACCTCAACCGTGCCGTCAGTGATCTCGAGGCGAAGCATCTGTATGATGGCAAAGCAATTGATCAGGCTCTGGCCGCACCGATCGTGCATGCTGTGGCTCTTGCTCAGCACTACACCAGAACGGCCGATCCAGAGGTCAAAGCGGCGTTGGAGGCTGTGCGCAAAACCCAACAGGAGCTGGTCGCAGCTGAAAACCCGATCCACGAAGTGATGGTGATGGATCGACCCAGCGATCCCACTCCTGCCTACCTGCTCGACCGAGGCGCATACGATGCCCCGAAGAATGAGGAGACCAGAGTCTTCCCCAGCGTTCCAGCCACGTTCAATCTGCCGCTTGAAGGCGAGGACGTGAGCCGGCTCGACCTGGCGGAGTGGGTGACACACCCCGATCATCCTCTCACTGCCCGGGTCGCGGTCAACCGGATCTGGCAGATGATGTTTGGCGCAGGACTGGTCGAGACGAGCGAGAATTTTGGCCTTCAGGGCAGTCAGCCCACACACCCAGAGCTGCTCGACTACCTGGCTCGCGAGTTTGTTTCGAGCGGCTGGGATACGAAAGCGATGATCCGCCGGATTGCGCTTTCGGCAACCTATCGGCAGGATTCTGCACTCACTGAAGAGCTGAAGCAAAAGGATCCCGAAAACCTGCTTCTCGCCAGAGGCCCGGCATTCCGTCTTTCAGCAGAGATGATTCGAGATCTCGCCCTCGCTTCATCTGGCCTGATGAAAGAGAAGGATGGTGGGCCGCCGGTGCGCCCCTATCAGCCGCCTGGGCTATGGAGGGAGGTCAATGGATTCTCACCTGCCTATGTGGAGAGCAAAGGAGACGACCTGTACAGGCGCAGTCTCTACACGGTCTGGAAAC
>JALGXY010000193.1 GCA_029824495.1 Fimbriimonadia bacterium | reverse complement strand
GCCCACCTCTGTTTCGATCCCGAGGGCGTTAAGCTGAGGAATCAGATTCTCGAGCCGGAGAGCCACGGGACCGAGCCGACTGCCAAGATGGCGGCCGCACAGGTCAAACGGTGCATCGATGATCTCGACCACGAGGCCATTCTACTTGGGCCCTGGTGCCGTTCTGCCTCGGCAGTAGAATCCGGCCCATGTTGGTGGGCGTTGCCACGATTCAAGGCGACTTCGAGAAGCACATTGAGGCTCTTGAAGCTGTCGGAGTATCGCGAAGCAGCATCGTCGGCGTCAAGACTCCTGATCATCTAAAGGAGATTGACCGACTGATCATTCCTGGCGGCGAGAGCACAACCGTCAGCAAGCTGATGGCTTTCACCGGCCTGGATGAGGCGATCAAGGTCCGTGCCGCTGAAGGAATGCCTGTCTGGGGGACCTGTATGGGCATGATCATGATGGCAAGGGACATCGAAGGATCCGAGCAGCAGACACTCGGTCTGATCGACATCACAGTCCGACGCAACGCCTTTGGCGCCCAGGTCCACAGCTTTGAGCAGGAGATTGATGTTGCGGGGCTCGACGAGCCAGTCAACGGTGTCTTTATCCGTGCGCCCGAGATTACGAGGCTGGGAGAGGGCGTCGAGTGCATCGCTGAGTGCCGTGGAAAAGCTGTCGCAGCGCGATGCGGCAGGTTGATCGGCACCTCATTCCATCCCGAATTGACCGACGATCGGCGACTTCACGAGCTTTTTCTCAGTCTCTAAAAAAAGGAGCCCCGCGCTGAGGGCAAAGCGACGGGGCTGTTTGGGGAGGATGAGAAAGTCGGGTTACTTCTTTTGACCACCGATTTCCAGCTAATGTTCCGATCTGAGCCAGGTCTCCCAAGAATCGGCTCCAGAAGGCCGCTTTTTGGCTAGTTTGAACTCGAGCTGCTCCAGGTCTATCGGCCCTGCCCCACCCGACCAGATGATCCCTTCACCAAACGTCTTTGGTGCGATGAAGAGGTCGACTCGGTCGACCAGGCCGCTCTCTAAGAACGATTTGTGGATCTGTGCGCCGCCTTCAACCAGCACACCAATCTGACCCAGCCGCCTCAGCTCCGCCAAGACCGCCTGCAGATCGAGCCCATTCTCGTCTTGTGCGATCGCCGTCTGACCCGACCGATCTGCGGATGTGGTCAGCCAAAGCGGCCGCGCTCCCTCGAACACCTTTTCTTTGCCGGTCAGTCTGCCGCTTGAGTCGAGCACGACTTTGAGCGGCTGATTCACAGATTCGATATGCCTTGCCGTGAGTTGAGGGTCATCCGCTTCAACAGTTCCTCGGCCGACCAGCACGGTGCCCATCTCCAGGCGGAGCCGATGAGCCTCGGTCCGAGACTCTTTGCCAGATATCCATCGGCTTGAGCCATCAGAGCGGGCCAAGAATCCATCTGTTGTAATCGCCGCCTTCAAGCAGACAAAAGGTCGGCCCTCCGTATGTGCGTGCAGAAAGACCGAATTGACTCTCCAGCCGTCGGATTTCAGGACACCTGACTCAACTTCAACACCGGCCTCACGAAGCCGATCGGCACCACCTGCCGCAGATGGATTTGGATCTAGATTGGCAACGAAAACGCGATTGACTCCAGCGCTGATAAGGGCATCTGAACACGGCGGAGTACGGCCGTGATGGCTGCAGGGCTCGAGCGTGACATAGACATCCGCTCCTTGGGCGGCAGCACCGGCATCGGCAAGGGCGGCGGCTTCAGCGTGCGGCAATCCAGCGGCTTCATGCCAGCCACGACCGACGATTTGATCGTCTTGGACAATGACGCATCCGACTCTGGGGTTGGGAGCAGGCCAGCCTCGCTCAGCCAGAGCGAACGCCTCGCGCATGAGCTCTTCAGTCCTGCTTCTTCTTGGCATGGTCCCTCAGAGTGCCTTCGACCAGGCCTTGGAGATTATCTGCCTGCTTCTCAAAGTACTCTCGTCTCACTTTGCGGATCAAGAGAACTGCTCCACCCGCCGCCGCCACAGTTATCATGGCTGCCCCGCCAAAAATCGAGAGCATCAGGATTCCGTGTTTCGCTTTGTCGCTTTGCGAAGCCTCTTCTGGGGGCGCATTTCGCATAACAAACGGAATGCTCAGCAGCAGCAGCGCTGCCGTACAGACACAAGTCGTGATGAAGATCTTCAGGCGCATGCGGTTTTGAGGGCCGCGATTCCTTCCGCAATACTCGGCGCGCGCATCAGATAGCTTCCTGCAACGAAGTGCGTTGCTCCGGCATCCCAGGCGGATCGAATCGTCGTATTGTCGATGCCCCCATCAACCTGAATCGGCAGATCAGGAGCTGCTTCTCTTAAGGCCGCAACTTTGTCGAGGCAGGAGCCGATCAGCTTTTGACCACCCCAGCCAGGGTTGACCGTCATAACCAGCGCAAAATCGAGCACATCGAGGAGCGGCAGAAGGGCTTCGATCGACGTTGCTGGATTGATCGCTGCCCCAGACTCGACTCCGCTGGCCCGAAGAGACTGGCAGAGTCGATGGGCATGGATGGCTGCTTCAGTGTGAAAAATGACCCGTGTACATCCTGCTTCGATAAACCCATCGAAGTGCGCCTCAGGAGTCTGAGTCATCAGGTGAGCCTCAAGCGGTGTGTCACCCAGTTTGCCAAGACTTCCTGCCAGGTCAGCTCCAAACGTGATCGGCGGCACAAACTGGCCATCCATCACATCGAGGTGGATCCAGTCGGCTCCGCCCTCCATCATCTCGGCGGTTGATCCCGCGAAATGGGCAGGATCACAGGAGAGAATCGACGGGCAGATCTGCGGCTCAGTTGGTCTGGTCATCTTCGTCTCCATTATCCCCGGCATCTCCAGTATCGTCGTCGCCATCGCCCTGGTCACCGTCACCGTCGCCTTCTTCCTCGGTCTCGCCTTCCCCAGTGTCGTCGTCGCCCGTCTGCTCTTCTTCTTCTAAGCTGTTGCCAGACTGCCCTTCTTCTTCGGTCGCTGCATCGCCTGAATCTTCACCCGACTCCTCAGTTGTCTCTTCGGTGTCGCCATCTTCAGTGTTCTCCTCGTCAGGGTCC
>JALGXY010000192.1 GCA_029824495.1 Fimbriimonadia bacterium | reverse complement strand
GAAGACCTACTATCCTGCAGATCGGTATGCCCTGATCCTGTGGAACCACGGAAACGGCTGGCGTCGCTCTCGAGAAGGCGCCCCGACCAGAGCGTTCAGCTATGACGATCAGTACGGCACGTCGATCAAGTCTTGGGAGACCGATGCAGCGCTCGGAGGCCATGACTTCGACATCATCGCCTGGGATTCGAGTCTGATGCAGATGATGGAGGTCGCATACGAGGTGCGCGCCTTCACAGACTTTGTTGTCGGCAGCGAAGAGAGCCCGCCAGCTGAAGGCTATCCGTACGACGCAGTCTTCAAAGAATTCCGCGACAATCCTGATCACTCGACGGTCGATCTGACACAGGCGTTTGTTTCAGGCATGCTGAACAACCCGCCTTACGCGAATCGCAAGATCACGCAGAGTGTGATCGACTCAACAAAACTCGATGCGCTTGCCGCGGCTCTTGATACGCTTGCTGATGAGCTGATCGCGAACGACGGTTCGATGGATGATGCGATCCATTTCGCAAGAGTCAATGCTCAGGCTTACTCTCAGTCTGGTCTGAGGTTTTACAGAGACCTGCACGACCTTTGCGACAAGCTGAAATCTCATAACGACACGCCAGCATCGGTCAAGAATGCCTGTGCGGCGGTTCAGACGGCGATCGGCGAGGCTGTCGTCCACGAAGGGCACAACTCATTCTCGCCTGGCAGCAAGGGAGTCAGCATAGACTTCTCGCCAGCCTCTGTGTTTGCCTCAGCAAGGGCCGACTATATTCGGCTCAAACTAGCGCAGGACACGGATTGGGATGAGTTCCTCGGTCTCTCGCCCTAGAACTGCAGAAATTGGGGCCGCAAATCGCGGCCCCTGGTGATTGCTGATGAACCGTGAGGCTTGATTCATATTCACGTTCACCAATAATCGATCAGAGCAAGTTAAGGGCCAATTGGTCGGCATAAGTGAATGAGAGGCCGAGTTGGCCTGGGCCTTGACTGCCCTCGAAAAGGGCTTGTGCCATAATCCGAATCCCTGCACTCTCCCTGCTTCGCGGAGATGCTGAAGAGAATTGAAATGATGGAAGAAAAGGACTTGATGGACGGAGCAGCCGAAAAGGCTGCCGCTGACAGCATGGAAGGCCGCGAGCGAGGACCTCGCCGCAGCCGAAAGCGCAAAGTCAGCTACCTCACCATCAACAAGATTGACAGCGTTGACTACAAGGATATCGAAACCCTGCGCCGGTTCCTTTCCGAGCGCGGCAAGATCCTTCCGAGCCGACAGACCGGCAACACAGCCAAACAGCAGCGCATGATCGCAGCTGCAGTCAAGAAAGCTCGAGAGATGGCGTTGATCCCGTTCGTCGTCAAAGATCTGAACGACGATCTGCTTCAGCGACGCTCAGGCAAGTAAGCCTCCAAAGCGAAGCCTTAGAATCTAAAGGCCCTTCGGACGAACGTCCGAAGGGCCTTTTCGTATGTCACTACGGAGGTCGCTCAAAGGCATTGTGCTCATCGCGAAACCTGCATCAATGTATGAAAAGTATGATTTGAATGACAAGAGGCATCTGATGGACCGCAAGTGTATGGACGACTGTTTTTACGGAACTGCGACGGTAGGGCAGCGTGGCCAGATCGTCATCCCCGCCGAAGCCAGAGAGGAGCTGGGAATCAGCCCTGGCGACAAGATTCTGATCATGCGTCACCCGGCGATGAAGGGATTGATGATGACCAAGTTTGACTCGATGCAGGAGTTCTTGGACCTGATGAAGAAGAGCCTGGATCAGGCAGTTGAAACACCGCTGCCAGGTGAAGAAGAGTGAGAGCTCTCTCTGTCGTCGTCGCCGTTGTTATGGCCTCTGCAGCCCAGGCGCAGATGACCGTTGATCAAGCGGTAGAGTCTGCCGTCAAGAATGCCTTTCAAGTCAGGGATGCCAAAGTTGGTGTCCAGCGGGCCGATGAGATCTTCCGGTCGGCCAAGGGCCGTCTCGGGCCCCGGCTTGAGCTGCAGGGCAGCTATGCTCGTATCACACAGAGCGCTCCGATTACGACGTTTCCAGATGCCTTTCCGTCGATCACGGAGAACAAGCAGGTTCAGCTCGTTCTTGCTCAGTCGGTCGATATCTCTGGATTGGCAAAGAATGCTCTAAACGCGACACGTCACCAGCGAGATGCTGCCTTGTTCGGCCTCGATGTCCAAGTCAATCTTCTTAAGAAACAGGTTCGAGATGACTACTATCTGGTTCTGAAATGGACTGAATATGTTCAGGTTCAAAAAGAGGAGGTGGCGGCCGCGGAAGAGAGGCTCGCCAAGGCTCAGATTCGCTATGAAGAGGAGCAGATTCCAAAGTTTGATGTCCTGCGGCTGGAGACCGACCTCATGCAATCAGAGCACACGCTGGTTGAGACGGAGTCGACTCTGGAGCTCGCCAAGCAGCAGTTCAATCACTCGCTGGGACGTCCAATCGAAACTCCGGTGGTTTTGGCAGACGTTGAGGATCTCCCCGACTCTGACCTGCCGGCAGACCGACTCACCGTGCTGGCCCTCAGAAGCAGACCCGAGGTGAAGCAGCAGGACTCGAGCATCAAGAGCCTGAGAGAATTGAGAGAGGTTGAGACCGGCGGCATGAAGCCCTCTATGCAGGTCACAGGGTCTCTTACACAGACTCTAGGCGCCTCGACCGGCCAACGAGAATCGCAGTTTATTGCGGCAGCCAACATCACCCTGCCGCTTTACGACTCTGGAGCGACAAAGAGCAGCGTTGCCGCTGCAGACAGAGACATAGACCGAGCGATCGTCGGATTCGATCAGATTCAGCTTGGAATAGCACTTGAAATTCGCAGCTCACTGACTCGATTGACTGACCTGAAAAAGAAGATCTCTGTGGCCGAAGTGGGCCAGGATCTCGCCGCGGAATCACTCCGGCTTGCCCAGCTGCGATTCGACGAAGGCATCGGCCTTCTGATCGACGTGACGACAGCCCAGACGACATTGACAGGAGCGCGGGCTGCCGTTGTTGGTGCTCGCTACGACTATCTTGCTGCCTACTCCTCCCTGCAGATGGCAGCGGCTAACGACAATTTGATCGA
>JALGXY010000191.1 GCA_029824495.1 Fimbriimonadia bacterium | reverse complement strand
GATAAAAGCGATCGTCTTCTCGACTGTCAAGAGGCCGGCCGAGAAGCAGTCGGCAGCAGCCTGCCGCTCAGCTCGATCTGAACTGTAGAGCTTTGACAGCACGCCCTGCTGAGTCAGCTCCGTCACATCTCCCGTCTTGGGATCGGCGTAGCTGAACCGCTGGCTGGAAAGAACCTCTTCATGTAGCCGCACCCAAGCTCGCGATCCGACATTTGAGGTCTCTTCAAGCAGCACCTCTTTCTCTTCAGAAAGCGTGAAGGGAGCATAGACCCGCTCCACGCTGATGTAGTGCTGATAGTCGACAAGAGCAGGGTCTGCCAGGCAATGATCGATCCAATCCTGGGGGGCCTTCTGCAGCTCGATGCTGAAAAACATCAGCTTGACCCGAACGGCTGACGAGGCCTCCTGCATTGCCTGATAGAACGCTCCGTGTGCCGGGTCAGAGGTGTCTGCCGAGAACATAAGGCTCGCCAAGCTCATCGGTTTGCTCAGCTCGTTGACCAGGCCTTCCAGCTTTTGAATGGCTTCGAGCAGCTCCTTCCCGCTCATCTCACCAGAGATGATTCTGCCCCGATAGTCATCTGCGAACTGGTCTGCCAGGGCATGCGAATCAGCTAGAGTCTGCTCAATTCTCGGATCTTCAGGCGAGTCATAAAGGTGGGTGAGATTCCAGGCAACGCCCTGGGCACTAGAGGAGTCCTGCGACATGATTCGATTATAGTCATCTATGGCACCCAAAATCGGGTGTCAAGAGACCTGTTTTGGCCTCGATTGGCAGACCGGCCCAGTCGGTCCTTGCACCTGGATCGGCAAGAGGGCCATAATGGCCGTCTGCAGCCCATCTTGAGGCTGACATTTTCTGCTGGACCACAAGCCATGGCAAAGAAGAAAGGCGACAAGCGCGAAATTATCCGACTCGTATGCAGCGAGGACGGCAAGCACTACGTCACGACGACGAAGAATCGGATGAACACCACCGAAAAGCTTGAGCTGAAGAAATACAATCCGAACCTGCGAAAGGTTACGGTTCACAAGGAAAAGAAGTAAGAGGTTTTAGATGGCACATCCGAAGCGAAAACACTCTCATCAGCGATCCGCCAAGCGGCGCACACATTTCACAACCGAAATGCTCGAATTGAGCGCAACCAAGAACGTACAGGGCGATCCGCTCCACGTTCGCCACTGCGCCTCGAAGGACGGCTACTACAAGGGCCGACGCCTTCCTGGCTACAAAGAGAAAGAGTAGCCTTTCAGCTCGTTCAGCAAATCAAAGCGGCTCTGCACTCAGTGCAGAGCCGCTTTTTTTGGTCCTTTAGTTTCGTGGAGTCACCAGGAGCTTCCAAGAGTAGGTCAGCACCTTCTCCGATCTCTTCGGCAGAACGATCTCCCAAACATATTCTGTTGAAGGGTTGATCGCATTCACTGCCGCTGGCAGTTCTCTCACCTCAGGGTCGCCATCGGCTTCGACTGGCTGACCGACAACCGCCGTCTTGAGCCTGACTGTGACATCTTCATCTTTCAGGTTCTTTAGGTGAAGCGTGCCTTCGACCGTAGCTCGATCATAGAAGCGGTTCTGATAGGCATACTTGACGGTGGACTTGACTCTGCTCAGAATCTCTGTCTCAGACTCCACGCGCACGTCCAGAGCCTTGTTGATCCTCATGCTGACGGGACCGCCCTTGGGTGTGTAGTAGATCGTGTCCTGTCCGACCACCTGGCCTTTCTGCACCACCATTGCCGGCGCAGTAGTCAGAGGCTGACCTGTTCTGTTCATGAACTCCAACATATGCCAGACAGTCGGAAGCTCTTTCACAGGCTGAACCACCAGATTCGAACCTGACTGCTTGACAGGATCTGGAAGTGAACAGACAAACACGTGCTCTGCGTCAGTTGTCTTTTCGAACAGCATGTAGTAGCCGCGCTCTCCCTTCTTCAGGCTCACCCCTGGGTGGCTGTAGAAGAACAGATCTCCGATCGCCTCTCCTGATCCGATTCCCGAGGCAAACCCGCCTGCACTCGGGCTGAAATCGAGATTTGACGAAGAGCGCCTGTCGGGCATCATCGTGGCCTGATTTGCGAAGCCTCCTCCTCCAAAGCCGCCGCCGCCGAATCCGCCGCCTCCATAGCCTAACATTGCCTGGCGGCTCGCGTTGAACAGGCCTTCAAAGGCCGGTCCAAAGTAGACAGGATTCGCAAACGGATCATCCTGCTTGAGATGGGCGATGTTGGGGAATCCAGTGATCAGCTTCACTTCGATAGAGTCGAATTCGTCTAAATCGTTGACTACGGTTGCTTTGCTGGTCAGCCTGACTTTGCCTTCTTCGGTGATGTCAACGGCATAGCTGGGAGCCCATGAGGCGCCCTTCTGGAGCGCCATGGTGTAGACCTTGCTCCCTTTGGCTCCTTCCGCATCGACGCGGACGATCTGTCGAGCACCGGTGGTCTTCACCTTTAAGCGCAGCTCGTCACCAGCTTCTTCAAGCCAGGTCACTCCATTTGAATTCAAGAACAGCTTCTTGCCATCAACCTCAAAAACCATTAGCTGTTGACTCAGGCTCTTCAGAGTTCCGATGAGATCTCTTGGCTTGCCGTCAAGCACCATGTGGAGCTTCATCCGTTTGCCAACGTTCTGGGCGACCACCTCGTGGATGTTTCCCGCGTCACGCTCTCCTTCTGTCGGCACAAAGCCTGAGACCAGCGAGTTGACAGTTACGCCATCGCTCGGCATCATCCAATAAGTTCCAATCGTCGCCTTGGGTGCAGCCGGCAAGAGAAACTCACCGGTCCCTGGCAGCTCAAACTCTCGCAGCACGACTGCGTAGCCATTCTTGAACAGCGAAGCTGCCACAATCTTCTCTTTCGGCTCGGGCAGGGGGTCAGAAAATGCGACAGCGGCCGCAGCTAATGCAAAGGTCATTATTGTCCTCTCTCATCGGTTGGGACGTGTAGGGCGACGGATAGTGTTGGTCTAGTGTTTCTGTAAGCACCTTCTCCTGGCGGGCTCAATCGCGACATTCTCAGGTGGGTTCTCCCCTCTCCCCAAGCTTGGGGAGTGGAGGGTCCGCCAAAGAGGTC
>JALGXY010000190.1 GCA_029824495.1 Fimbriimonadia bacterium | reverse complement strand
GGATCGGCCTGATAACTTCCCCCGATCCGTATACGGCGCATCGAAAAGGCATCGTTGTCGCCGCCGCCCTTTTCTGAGTTGAGCCACTGGAAGTGGACGTAGCTGCTAAGCTTAAAGCTCTTCTTAAATTCTGCTTCCTGACCGGCGTAAGCGGCAGTGCTGAGGAGGGCAATTCCGATTGCGATGGGCGTCTTCACTTTGATCTTCCTGCCAATCCGGCTGCTGGCCGACGGCTGACCAATATGATCCTACACTTTTGTTATGCCTGTGTTAAGGGGTGGATCGAGACACAAAACGGGCTCGCCTGATCTTCAGACGAGCCCGTTTATGAACCTGAATCAGCTCTTGATTCCGAGTTTCTCTTTAAGCAGCTCGAGGCTGCCGCCGTTGACAACTTTGCCATCCGGATCGATCAGCACCAGAGTTGGGTAGCCGAAGATGCCGTACAGGTCGGTCGTCGTCTTGCCCTCATCTATCAGGATGGGAAACGGCAGTTTGCCACCCCAAACCTCCTCTTCGAGAGGCTTCATCTTCTCATCGAGAGCATCCATGTCGATCTCTGAGAAGTTCTCGTGGAACGCGATGATTTCGAACTTGTCACGCAGACCTGCGTGGGATTCATAGAATTCTTTAAGCTTCGGCAGACTGCCGCGCGTGCAGGGCCCTCACCAGAACCCCCAGAATTCGAGAAGCACCCATTTGCCTTTGAGATCGCTGAGTTGGAAGTCCTTGGAAAGACCTCTAGCTTCTGAGAATGTGAGC
Organism: Fimbriimonadia bacterium; assembly: GCA_029824495.1. Classification (GTDB taxonomy): domain Bacteria; phylum Armatimonadota; class Fimbriimonadia; order Fimbriimonadales; family Fimbriimonadaceae; genus JALGXY01. Next base: position 2,320 of record JALGXY010000190.1, on the reverse strand, counting down.
GGCAGGGCTGCCTTGCCATAGCTCTTAGCCAGTCCGCTCAGCTTAACGCCCAGATAGATTTCTGTTCGCTGACCTGCCGGCAGTGTGACTTCAAGATTTGACATGCTCGTATCGAGGCTGTAAGCCATGAGCTCATGGGCGCCTGCCGGCACAAGAATGTCGGTCTGCGGTCCTTCCGCAGTAAAGTAACCGACTTGGCCAGCATCAGGCTTGTTCAACATCACCATGAGTGATCCGTCGTAAGCACCGTCAAAATTCGGCCGGAAGCAGAGACGCGCCAAAGGCTGCAGCTTGACCCGGATGCCCTCGGTAGGTTCTTCGGTCAATGTATAGCAGCCGCCGATTCTGCGACCCTCATGAATCACCGTCACGACGGTCGGGAACCGATAGATCTGGAAATCGCCTTCAAAGGTGCCGTCTTCTCTGCTGGTCGGGGATCCGGGCGGTGCCGTCAGAATCGATCCGCCGCGTGTACTCCAACTGGTGGCGATGACCGCTCCAGAGACTGGGCTTCCCGCTGAATCGACGACAGTTCCTGTCACCTTGTGTTTTGGGATTTCGACCTGAGCGATCGCTGCTGATGCAGAGGCCGCCAGCAGGGCCAATATCGCAGGTCTTAAGAAGTTAAATCGCATTTTGCGCTCCAAGAAAGCAGAGGGTACCAGGATGATGTCAACCACAACTCAGTTCCGTTTCCAGTAGAGTCTAGACATGATCTGTTCCCTGTTGGCCGCGGTGAGTATCGGCGGGGCGCTTGACGACAAGAAAATCCAGTGGTATGACGTGCCTCTTCCAACCACGCCTCGAAATGACGGCAAGAAACTAACCAGCGGGAGCCGGGACTTCACTTTTAGATACGATGCGCCCCATCTCGATCCGGTTCAGGTCAAGGTGACGGTGGACTTCACCTATAAAGATCTTCGGAAAATCGGGCACTGGACCAATCTGGATTGCAACAGTATCTGTGACAAGACCACCCACGATGGACATGAGAACTGTGATCAGAGCTGCGACGACTACAGCCACTGCAACCACTGGCAAACCGAGCTGACCGCCGCAATTACGCCAGCTTATGGCAAAGGCGCTCTGCCCTCGATTGTTGATGGCGCGGCTATGTACAACAAGTACAACATGCGAGCGCTGAGAAACAGAATCAGAAACGAAGCCACGAAGGAGTGGAGAGACAACTTCGACAGCTTCCGCGTGAAGGTCAGCGACAAGCATTGGAACAAGACGCCTTGCACTTGGGGCACGAAGACATATGTTCACCGCAAGTACGCGATCAGCGCCAAGTATCGAATCTTCAGAACTCAGAAAGGCCGGACAGATGAGGTCCAGTACGAAGGTGAGGGCTTGATCGCACATGTGTATGTGCCCGAGAAAGACCCGTACAAGCTCAGTATGCAGGTGCAGTGCCGCTGCGACGGCATGAAGGAGCATCCTAATCAAACCCAGCTCCTTTGGCCTCAGCAGAAAGTCGTGCCGAGTGGAGGAGAAAAGGAGAAAGAAAAAGAGAAGCCGAAGGAGACCAAGACCTCCTATTCCCCCAGCGTCCCCAGCACCGATTCCGGCATCCCAGTCTCATCTGAGAGCCTTCGGAACGACTATGGCCTTGTTGCTACAGCGTTCAATATGAACCGTGCAGAGTTCAAGTTTAATCCGACGATGCAGGTCGATGAGAACATCAAGTTCAGCCCCGGTTTCATGCTCGTCTCCGAGGACGACGAGTACCAGAACATGGGTCTGGTCGGCAATATTCAGACCCAGTTCAAATTCGGAATACCGATCCGGGGTCCACGGCAGGATGACAACAGCTATGAGGCATTGATTCAATGCCTAAACCTCAGCAAGAAAGCACCTCATCCCGGCGTTAAGTTCAGCTACAGGCCGACAGCAAACCGGATGGTCATCGACCTATTACAGTACGCATCTGAGCAGCAGTTTTACGGCCCGTGGGATCAAGCACGTACCTGGATTGGGACAGACCAGGCCACGCACAATGAGATCAACGAAGTGCTGCATCCTCAGATTTCACCGGCGCAATATGTGATGGCTCTGTATGAATCCGAACTGGCCGCGAAGGTGCCCCTTGCGAGCCCTGAGTGGGCCGACTGCCTCGACCCAGCCTATCTGGCTGCGCAGGGTCTTCCAGAGTCTCTAGCCGTCTGGTACGCGAGGCTCCTTGTGGAGGCGCGTCCGGGAGAATTGGCAAAGTGGCTTGGTGAGAGTGGAGCAAAGCTGAAACCGGTTAACAGCAGTGTCCTCGGGCCGATTGTGAGTGAGATTGCCTGGGGTGGTGATGCTGAACTGCAGATCGCTC
>JALGXY010000189.1 GCA_029824495.1 Fimbriimonadia bacterium | reverse complement strand
GAAGGAAGTAGACCAAGCCAAAAGCAAGCAGGCACCAGATCCGCTGATCCTTCTTGATTGCAGCCCAGATCAGGCCCGCCAGACCGAGGACCAACAGCAGCACGCCATAGCCCTGCATGATGTTGAAAATATGATAGACGAACCCAGATGAGGTGCCCTCAAAGACCAGGCCGTGGCCTGTCGAGGTGTGAGTCATCTCATACTTGAAATCCTTCCAAAACGAGCCAGATTCCAGGAGAATTCCAGGTGTCGAAAGCAGAAACGCTCCCAGCCCTGCACCGATCCCCACCAGGCCAGTCTTGATTCGATTCTCTTTGGGCACTGCAAGCCAGACTGCGATTAGAAGCGGCAGCAGAGCCAAGATTCCTGTGTACTTCGTGCCCGCCGACAGGCCAGCAAAGACGCCAGCCCAGATGACCATCTTCTGCCAGTCTGGGTCGTCCTCGCCCTCTTTGGGAAAGAGCCGCAGAGTAAACCAGAGGCTGCAGGCGAGCAGAAAGACCGCGAGCACATCGACCGTCTGGAATCTTGAGTGGACCACGAGCCCTGGGGTCACTGCTAAGGCGAGCGCACCGATCACAGCGCCAACAGGGTGGATCCAGCGGCGCAGAGTCGAAAACATCACCCAGACCAGGCCAGAACCGGCGATTACGCTCAGAATCCGGCCACCCATATGCATTCGGCCATAAGCCTGGTAGACAGCCTGGGCCGTCTCGGCCTCTGGGCCTCCGCCATACGCGCCGACGATATCGGAAGTTATCCGCAGGAGAGTCAGATAGAACGTGCCGTAGTTGTAAAAGCCTGGAGTGAAGTCGAAGGCGGCCGGATTCACCGCTTGGCTCGACATGAGAATCACCCATTCATCTGGGTGGAGCGAAAACCATCGGTCATCGTTGGGCAGTCCCCAATCGACGCCCCAAAGCCGAAAGCCGAACGCGAGCAGGAACAGGCCGAGCCCTATCAGCAGGGCCTTTTTGTCGATCCGTTTCAGCGCCGACTCTATGCCTTTCACTTAGCTTTCTCTTTGAGAGTCGTACGGCCCTTGATCTTCTGAGAGACCGTCGCTTTGAGGCCGTCGCCACGCATGAACATCTCCCAGCCTCCATTCGATTCGGCAAAGGCACTCAGCGTTCGCTTCGTCTCCATATCGAGTCGGTAGATGATCTTGGCTTCGAGTTTCAGCGGCATTTTCATGAGCGTCTCTCGGCCTTCAGGAACACGCATCAACCTGTTCAGCCAAGGCGCTGCGTCTGAGTCGAGCTCAAGCTTTGATGTGATCTGGTAGATCTTGATTCCCTTCCAGTCTTTGACTCCATCGAAGGTGAAGACATAGTCGAGGCGCTGGACTTCAGTCTTGCCTGACCGAGTCTTTTGTGGCTGGTAGCTGGCGGTTCGCTCCCAAGTGTCTCCTGGCTCCACCTCGTCGAAAGGCAGCTTGGGTGAGAAGTCGATCGCCGAATCGAGCGAGCCGATGAACAAGGCCAGCCGCTGGATTTCACCAATGATGTCCATGCCGCCGCCCTGGGGCGCAGCGGTTTCAACACTGTTGAAGAAGAGCGGAGTCGTGCCCCCATCGTCCTTTTTGGGGGTCAGGTCCTCCATCTCGATGATCTCGTTGATAGGGGAGAGGACAAGATTGATCTTCCAGTCGATCTTCTCCTTCGTCGTCAGCGGACCGCGCTCAGCGGTCTCGCCGTCGATCTGGATCATCTCGGGGCGTTCGTAGTAGATCTCAGCGAAGCCGCTCGGCCTCACCTTATTCACTTTGGCTGTGAAGTCGTAGTTAAGATCGACGAGCGAAGGCAGGTAGTACGCCAAGGGGTACTCCTTCGTCTCAAGTTGAAGGAAAGATCGCACCTCGTAGGTGTAGCTCTCTCCTTGAGTGAATGTCCGCACAAGCTCGACCGGCTCCACGGTCGGACCGGCGGCCAGGGCTATCAGCGCTGCCGTTAACATGGATGAAGCTGTATTTTATCTCAGCAACTGCTTCGCAATGATCATTCTCTGAATCTCACTGCAGCCTTCACCGATTTCTGTCAGCTTGGCGTCTCGCCAGAGCTTCTCGGCCAGATACATCTGGGTCATGCCCCGACCGCCATGGACCTGAACCGCACGGTTCGTCACTCGATTGGCAGCTTCAGAGGCAAAGAGCTTCGCCTTCGAAGAGATCGAGATGACGTCGCCGCCCTGGTCGTAGATGGTGGCGCCACGTCGAAGCAGCAGGCCGGCGGCTTCAACATCGAGCGCACTGTCTGCGATCATGTTCTGCACTGACTGCATATCTGCCAGGCGACGCCGGAACTGCTCACGCTGCTTTGCATAATCGACGGTGATCTCGTGCGCTTTCTCGGCGATGCCGACCGCCATGCCCGCGATGCCGAGACGACCTCGATAGAGGAGGCCGATCGCTTCGGTGAAGCTGCAGGGTGTGTGCCATCCATCGACCTCATTGAGAGTAAATCGAACAGTGTTCGAGGCGCTGACGCCGACTGTGTGAATCCGCTCTACGACCTCGAAACCAGGCTGGTCGGTCTCGACCAGAAATGCGGAGAGTTCTGTTTCAGAAGTGCGCGCGATCAGGATGATCAGATCGGCCTTGCCACCGTTCGTGATGAACATCTTCTCGCCGTTGATCTTGTGCCAGCCAGGCCGGTCTTGGTTCGGTTCTGCGACCGTCTGGACCCTTCGGGCATCAGAACCTGCCTCCGGCTCTGTCAGGCCCCAGGCGAGCTTGACGTCGCCTTTGAGCATGCCGGGCAGATACTTGGCGATCTGCTCTGCTGAGCCAAATTCAACGACATGAGCGACGCAGAGAGCGTTGACCGCAGCCACATTCATCGCCAGTGCTGGATCACCTTTGGCCAGCATGCGACACGCTTCGACATAGCCTCGACAAGAGAGGCCTTGGCCGCCCATCTCTACCGGTGCGGTCATTCCGAGGACTCCTGCGTCTCCCAGAGTCGTCCAGATCTCGTCTGGGAACGCCTTATCCTCTTCCCACTTTCGCGTGTTGGGAAGAAGAACTTCGTCCACCAGGGACTGAACTCGATCAAGGAAGTGCGTCTCTTTCTCGCTGAGTGCGGGAATGA
>JALGXY010000188.1 GCA_029824495.1 Fimbriimonadia bacterium | reverse complement strand
GAATGCTTCTTCGACACCGAATTCTTGAGCCGCCCAGGCCTGATCGACTTCAGACTCCGTCCCGACTTCCAGCAGATGCTGGATCATTTCATCAAGACGAACACCCCGACCTGGCCCAGTGTCCTCCTCAACTACCTGGCCCATGTATTACTTAACTTTACCGCCGTGGCCGCTAGTTCCGGGCACGAAAAAAGCACAGGGGGCCGAAGCCCGCTGCGCTTTTTCACTAAGGCCAAAGAGCTCAGCCCTTGTCTTCCGAAGCTGCTTCCTTCTTTGCTGCAGGTTCTTTAGCAGCTGGCTTCTTAGCCGCCGGTTTCTTTTCTGCGGTGGCGGTCTTCTTTGCTGCCGGCTTCTTGGCCGGAGCTGCCTTCTTTGCGGCAGTGGTCTTCTTGGCCGCAGTGGTCTTGGACGCAGAAGTCTTGGCAGCTGCTGTCTTCTTCGCTGCAGGCTTCTTAGCCGCAGACTTCTTTGCAGCAGCCTTCTTAGGAGCCGCTTTCGCGCCCTTGCTGGATGCAATCTCTTCTTTAATCAGCTCTTTGACGCGCTGCTCCTTTCGGTGCCGGCGGTTTCGAAGCTCTTTGTTGCGAACTCTCATGTCTGGATGTGTCCTTCGACGGAAACAGTCGGGGAGTATACCAGCGGGTTCAAAAGGGGACTCAGGCCGTCGGTGCCGCAGCCTTCTTGCGCCACATGAACAACCAGATTCCAATGAGAATCAGTGCCAGCGATGCAAGCTGCCCCAGGGTCAGACCGATCGACTCAATCGCCCCGTTGTGCCAATGCCCATGCTCATCGATCTCATAGGCACGGAAAAACTCATAGATAAAGCGACTAAGCCCATAGGCAACGGCCATCAGCGCCAGCGACTGCCCAGACACAAGCTTCTTGGATCGTTCAAGAAGAACGATCACCACCGCCAACAACAGCACCTGGATCGTATCGATGCCTTGAGCAGGAAGAAACCGGCCTGCAAGAAGTCCAGCCTTCACGCCCAATGGCCCCTCAGTCGGCAGTCCAAAACAGCAGCCATTGAGCAGGCAGCCGATTCGTCCGATCGCGTGAGCAGCGAGCAGCGGCACAGACGCTGCATCAGCTACAGCCCATGTCTTGATCCCGTTTCGCTTCGCCCAATACATCAGACCGGCGGCGCCCAGGATCAATCCTCCAAAGCTTGTCAGCCCTTCAAATCTTAGGGTCCAGAGCTGTTGGGCTCCGCTGGCAAAGTCTGACCAGTTGAGAAGGATATAGGCGAGCCGCGCGCCCAGAATCCCTGGAATCACAGCCCAAAACACTCCATCGACCACCTTTTCAGGTGGGATGCCAAAAGCGGGGCTTCTCTTCTGCATCAGCCAGAACGCGAACAGCACCGCGATCATCAGCAGAACGCCGAATGACTGAATGGGAAAGCTGCCGATACGAAAGAGCTCTGGGTACATGGATTAGATCGAGGCGAAGTCAGAGCCCATGGCATCAGCCTCTGTAACTGCTCGACGTGCTTCGTCGAGCCGGCCCTGCACATTGTAGAGCTGAGCCAGTTTAGACCAGGCTTTTTTCAGGTGGAACGGGCGAGCCTGCAGAAAAGCCTGCCCTTCTGGAGTCTCTTCATCCACGACAGCCTCTAGATGCTGGCCAATCGATCTGTGGAGCATGTCAGCAAGCTCCTCGTCTCGGCCCTGTCCAAGCCCCTCTTCCAAAATCTCGTACAGAACGGCCGGAAGAATGGACTCCTTGGTTGTCGGAGGCGTATCGAACACAGCCTCTGCCAGGCTGATCGCCTGGTCAATTTTTCCGAGGTGCGCAGCGACACGGGCAAACTGAAGCGTATCGATGACCCGTCGGCTCTCGGTAGCCGGTGACTCGGTGGCCATCTGATAGACCTCGAAGCTGCGCTCCCATCGATCGGCCTTTCGGAACAGCTCACCATAGGCGTAAGCCGTGGCAGGCGTGATCATTTCGGGGGTTATCGCATCAGCAGCCTTCGCAACTTCTGCCTGAATCAAGTCATCTTTTTCCTGCTGATTCAGCTCTCCGGTCAGAACTCGTTCCTGCAGGCGATCATTCTGGTGATTCAGCTTTTCAAGCAGCCGTTCAGGGTCTTCAACAGCCGTCTCAAGACGATTCGGATTATCGATCTTTCCGGTCATGCAGCCGCCCAAAAGGAGCAGCCCAGCACACAAAAGCAGGGCGGCCTTAAGCGGTCTGGCTACGACCATTATCAAACCTCGCGTCTCGGTAAACCTCTGTTCCAACAATGGTTACAACAGCCTTGCCCTGAAGCTTCGTTCCGTTGAACGGGGAGTTCTTTCCTTTCGTGAACGTTCGGCCTACGTCGAAGGTCCACTCCGTATTCGGGTCGATCACGGTGACCTGAGCCACAGGGGTTCCAGTCGGCCTTAAAGTGCCAGCCTCAAGCTGCAGCACGCCAGCAGGAGCGGTCGACATTCGACGGATCGTCTCAAGAGGAGAGAGGATTCCCTGGTGCGTCAGGTTGGTCAGAATCACACCGAGTGTCGACTCCAGTCCAGAAACGCCCATCGGGGCCTCGGAAAACGGCAGGGAGAACTCATGGGCAGCGTAAGGCGAGTGATCGGTTGCGATACAGTCGATCGTGCCGTCATTCAGGGCCTGCAGCATGATGTCGACGTCGACCTCTGTCCTCAGCGGAGGAGAGACCTTAAACTCTGACTGGAATTCGCCAACCGCCTCTTCTGTCAGGCAGAGATGGTGGGGTGACGCATCGCAGGTGATGGCCGCGCCGAGGTGCTTGAACTGGCGGATAATCTCGACGCTGCCCCAGGTGCTGACCCGCAGAATATGGATCGGGCAGCCGGTGTTGAGCGCCAATATACAGGCGCGCATGATCATGATCTCCTCCGCGCTTCGGGGGATCCCTTCAAGGCCGAGCATCGCGCTCATGGCTCCGTCGTTCAGACTTCCAGTACCGGACAGCGACTGATCTTCACAGTGCAGCATCAGCGGCAGGTCGAGCTGAAGGCAAAACTCCATCGCCCGCTTAAGAGTTGCAGAATCTTGTGTCGGACAGCCCTCGTCTGAAGCAGCGGCAATTCCTGCTTCACGCAGAGCCGACAGATCGCT
>JALGXY010000187.1 GCA_029824495.1 Fimbriimonadia bacterium | reverse complement strand
TCGCCGGTCGAATTCAATCGCAGCTTGTGGAGACGCAGTCGGTCGCCGATACGACTTCATGGGCAATGCAGGAGTTTTCTGCGGTCCGTGGAGCAACACCTGACCTGGTTTCACTCGCCCTGCGTCGAGTTCGTCACCGGTTCCCTGGGCCGAAGTGTGTGGCTCGCACGTTGGCTGGCAAGATACTGGTGTTCAACGCCGGGCATCAGGCCGATATTCTGGTTGGAGCAAGAAAGACAAGCGCTGGCCTGGAGATCCATTCGTGGCTCGAATCTGATGGAGAACTGATCGGAGAGAATCCAGCAGAGATCGCCGAATTCACACGGTTCGAAGATATCGAGCAGATCTTCGGTTCCCCCGCTCTCTAGCCTCTCCATGTTATTTTGGAGCGCCTCTTCCTCTGTGGTGCGGACGTCTGTGTCTGCGTCTCTGCCCTCCACCCCCTAACCCCCTCCTCCCTTTCGCTTCGCAAAAAGGAGGAGGGGGAATGTCCCCTCTCCCCAGGCCTGGGGAGAGGGGGCTCAACAATCCAGCTTTAGCCCCCCCCCCTTTCTCCCTCGCAGGGAGAAAGGGGGTTAGGGGATGGTGGTGGACGGCGGATCAGAACAGCTCGGTCTGTTTCTCGATCGGTTCGATCAGCCCAGGATGGTCGATGACGACACGCCCCACCTCTGGGTGGACGGCTGTCATCTGCATCTCATCTGCAGGATAAGGGACCAGGAGTTGAGAGGCCTCTTCGACAGGCACTCCGTCCGAATCGAGCCACCGGGCCACATCTTCCGGAGCCAGAATCACCGGCATCCGGGTGTGGATCGGGGAGATCAATTCGTTAGGCTCGGTTGTAATGATTGTGAATGTATGCAGCAGCGCTTCTGGAGTCTCCCATTCCTCCCAAAGACCGGCGAGCGGCATCAGATCAGAGCCGCGCAGGGTTATAAAGAACGGCTGCTTGCTGCCCCGCTTTCCTGACCATTCGTAGAATCCATTTGCCGGGATCACGCAGCGGCGGCGTTTGTAGGCCGCCCGAAAACTCGGCTTCTCCCGCAGGGGCTCACCACGTGCATTGATCAGCTTCTGCGCGATCGTCTCATCCTTCGCCCAGCTCGGGATCAGTCCCCAGCGCATCATCTCCATGTCCCAGCCGCCGTCACTCGGGACGATCACAGGCGCGGTCTGCATCGGCGCGATATTGTATCGCGGCTCCAGGTCGGGCAGGGGCGTCACGCCGAGGTCATCGGCGACGACCTTTCCATTGAAGAATGCGTACCGGGCACACATCAGTTCAGCGGCGGGTCGACTCTGCCGCCGCCCATATCCATGCCACCCATCATCTGAAAGAGCATCTTCATCGGGGCGAGCGCTTTTTGCTGCTCTGAGATCTGAGCCAAAACGTCTTCTGGCAGCTGGCTCGGCGCATACTCTTGCGCACCGGCGAAGCTGTCGTCGTTTAGATTCCGGGTGAGATAAACCTCAGGAGCAAGTTGGAAAACCAGCTGCATCGCGGTTCGCTTGCCCAGTTTGACCTTGCCCATCATCGGCATCTCCCCGCCAAACTCTGTGCCTTTAGTTGCTTCAGTGATCATCTGGAACAAAGCGAGAATTTCGACTCCCACTGAACCGATTCTCATCAACTCTTCATCACCCGATGTGGGAAGGAATACCGGTTCATTGAACGCGCCAGAGTCGATAAACCCGTTGGTGGGAAGGCCGTTGCCGAAGACCTCGGTCGGCTCTTTGAAGGCATCAGGAACAGCGCCGCTCATGGCATCGGCCATGCCGCCTGTCATCATCTCCATAAAGTCGAACTTTCGGCGTTCTTTGGCGCTGCCCTGTCCAACCTGCAGGTTCGTCTCAGTTCCAAACACCATCTCATTCAGCACAGCTTTTGCGCCGCCGCCCAAGGTGGCCATCGAAATCTGACCTCCCTGCTTCAATGTCTGTCTTTGAAGGCCGTTGAGGGCCCCATAGAATCTGAGAGTCTTCCAGTCGGATCCTCCCAATTCTGGTGCCGACATCTCCATCGATTGATAGCCGATTGAAAAGAGAAACATGCCCTGATCTGCCAGGGGGTTCTTGGCCGCAAAATCCGCTTTCTGATCCAAGGTGAGATAGCCCTGCTTCTGCCTCTGCTGCAGCGCTGTCTGGAGCGTTCGCCGGTCGATACGGACCTTGCGTGCGGTTGTCTGCGACATCGGCCTGGAGGTGATCCAGCCATTTTCATCAAGCAGAACAGAGTTGTCTGAAAGAGCTTCGAGGGTCGCTTCCGCGGTCGCATCTCCACCATCGTAGAGCTGGTCGTCGGCCAGATAGAAGACCCCATTCTTGCCGAGAGCCTCTGCCGCTTTGGCAAGCGCTTCACCAAAACCGTACTTCAACGGTTCGTTCTCATACGGGTGAGAGCGGAGTACATCGAGATAGGCTTTATCTTCGTCAGACAGATTGCCTTGTCCGAACTGCGAGGAGAGAAACAGCATCGATTCACGCGACATTTCTATGGGGTGGGTCGCTTGCTCCTTTTCTTGTTCGACTTCGCCTTCGGATGCAGCATGCTCGAATCGTCGGGCAAAACTAGATCTTCGAGAATTCTGGAGCCAGACTTCGTGGGATGTCAGAACATTGCCGTTGGTGTCGAATAGCATGAACCGTGCTCCCGGCAGCATCCTTTCCCTCCCGCTCAGGAACGCCACCACTCGCGACGATACGACCATGTTCAGTTTGGCTGGTTGGCCTTCAATCCTCTTCAGAGGTTTAGGCTTGTACTTCTCGAAAAACTCCTTCATTGGCCCGCTCATAAACTCATCAGGAAGATCGTCATCAACCCCTGACTGCTGTTGAGCTGCACGAACATTGTGAGCCTTGATCATTTCCAGAATCAGTTTCACAGGGCTGCCTTTAAGCCGCTTCTGCATGCTGGTTGGAGAGCTTGAATAAACAATGCGTTCGCCGCCTTCCAATCGGACGATATCTGCATCGCCATTGGCCGCGAAGAGCTCAAGAGCAAGCCGGTCCACCAAGACATCACTCTGCTGCTCTTTGGCAAGACTGTTGTGCTGCTTTCGAGTCGCTTCGACAGCCTCTCCGAGCAGCTGATTGTGCTTTGCAAGCTCCGCCTGCTCCAGCCTGTCCCGAGCATTCTTGTCCGGTTTAAGCGTGTAGGTCGCGCCTGACTTTGCCCAGCGACCCTGGATCGTGTCAGCCATGCGATCCATGACATCCTTCATCGGCTGATCCTTGGTGTAGATCGCCACGATGTCACGATCCATTACAGAATCGGCCTTCAGGTCGAGGCCCGAGGCCTTTGCCAACTCGGAGACGACAACTGTCGCCCGCGCACCGTAATTGGTGACGGAGACTTTGACATCTAGGGGGTTCTGCCCTCCGATAGCCGCTGCGACGAGCGTCGCGGTCAATAGGCTCATATCTCTAATATACGAGCCTATCGAAGTTCTGGATGCGATTTCAGGACCGATCTACGCCGGCCGCATCGAGTGAAAGCTCAGCGTGTCGCAGGTGGTGCTCCAGGCTGAAGATCTCTTCAAGTTCGGCTTCGGTCAGGTTAGCCTGGACATCCGGGTCGTTGTAGACGCTCGTTTTGAAGTCCTCGCCATCCCATGCTTTAGCAGCGTTTCGCTGTGCAACCTTGTACGCCGCAGCGCGAGCAAGGCCCTTGCCGACCAACGAAACCATGAGGTGTTCGCTGAAGACCAGGTCTCCCATCTTGCGCAGATTGGTCTGCATGTTATCGGGCATCACCACGATTCCGCTGAGAATCTTGTTGACCCGGTTGATCATGAAATCGACGAGCTGGAATGTGTCCGGCAGGACAATTCGCTCTTGCGAGGAGTTGGTCAGATCACGCTCATGCCACGTCGCGATCGACTCGAGCGTTGCATGGGCATGACCGCGGACGATGCGGGCGAGGCCGCAGACTGTTTCACTGCTCCACGGGTTTCGCTTGTGCGGCATCGCGCTGCTGCCTGTCTGGCCTTTCTTGAATTCTTCTTGGACTTCGAGGATCTCCGTTCTCTGGAGATTGCGCAGCTCTGTGGCGATCCGCTCGAGGCCTCCAGCAAGGACAGCCATCGTGTTCATCAGGCTGCTGAGCCGGTCGCGGTTGATGATCTGTGTACTGACCGGATCGGCTGTAAGGCCGAGCTTGTCGCAGATCGATTCTTCCATCTCCGGGCTGACGTGGGCGTGGATCCCGACTGCGCCGCTGATCTTGCCGACCGCGTTGTCTGTTTTGGCGATCTTTAGTCGCTCGATGTTCCGGGAGAGTTCAGCACGCCAGGAGCTCGCCTTGAAGCCGAAGGTGATCGGCTCCGCGTGGATCGCGTGGGTGCGCCCGATCATCGGGGTCGCCTTGTGCTCTTCAGCCAGCTTGTCGATGGTCGCCAGCAGGCTTTCGCTGCTCTCAATCAGCACGTCGCAGGAGTCGCGCAGCATCATGCCGAGCGCCGTGTCGATCACGTCATAGCTGGTCACGCCGAAGTGGATCCAGCGGCCTGCCGGTCCGACGCTCTCCTCGAGATTCCGGACAAAAGCGACCAGGTCGTGTCGTGTCTCCTGCTCGATCTCGTCGCATCGCTCAATCGTGAACGCAGATTTCTCTCGGATTTCGGCCATATCAGCCGCAGGAATCTTCCCTGCCTCGCACCAGGCTTCACAGATGGCGACTTCGGCCTTGAGCCACTGGTCGTACTTGGCCTGGCGGCTCCAGATGGCGGACATAGCGGGGGTGCAGTAGCGATCGATCATCGACGCTGCGCAGACTACCTGGGCTCTGTTTTGGCGGCTGTGACCCCTGCTCCGACAGCCTTAACCAAGGTCTTGAGACAGGCTCTTGTGCGCCAGGGTCCAGAAGAGCTGCAGATCAGCACTCCGGGCAGTCCGAAAGCGGATTCGTACGGTTTGCCGGCAGCTGGATCGGCGCCGAGTTCCCTGGAAAGAACCTGCTCCGGCACCTGCTTCTTCCAGATCGCCATTTCTGCCTTGGCCCGCAGGTTGAGCAGCCGCCTCGAAGTCTGGCGGAGCGATTCCGCCCAGAGAACTTGCCTTGCTGCGCTGATCGAGGATTGATTCCAGAGCAGAGCGTAAGCAGGGCCGCCACCAGCGCCGCCCTGACCAGGCTTCCAGCTGTCTTCGAACAGCTTTTGCCATTCCGATTCCGGCTTGGTTTTCAGTGATCGAAACAGGATGCCCAGTTGAGTGGCAAGCTCAGATCGGAACGCCTGAGTCATCCTCTGGTCTGAGACTCTTCCTCTTCTCAGGCATAAGCCAGCGATCCGCTCATAGAGGGCCGATTCCGAGTTCGCGCGCATTTCAGCGTTGGCGATCCGCTGGAGGTCGTTGGCGTTCGCCATACCAAGCAGAGGGTCTGCTGCCTGCGCCAGAGCTGCCTCGGCGGTTGTCGCCAGGAGCTCCAGTTCTGGATCGCCGCAGGTGCTGAGATTCTGGGCGAATGAGAGCCCATCAAGCAGGCGGTTTGTCGCCTCGTGCGGCTTGCCAATAAGGGCGTCGTATCGCACGCGGCATGCAGCCTGGACGGCCAGAGCGCGGAACCCGTCGACGGTCTTCTGGTCTGCATTCTTCAGGATCCAGCGCCTGCCGCCGACCGGTGTGTCGCCGAGTGCTGCAGATGCCTTGCGCTGCGCCTCAATTTGGCCCTTGATTGGCTCGGCTCCAGGCATGAACCCGGATGCGTTGATGACCTCGGTTAACTCGAGTGCCCTCTCTGCGAGTCGGGTCAATCTCGCTGAATCATCCTGCTGGCCCAGCATCGTTGCTGCGAAGAGAAACGACGTCACTCGCCACCCCGGTCATAGCTGCGGAACTTCAGGCCAATCTCACCTTTGCTGTCTGCCGTGCTGAAGATTCGGAATCCGCCCGATTCCTTAACATAGACAAAACTCTCTCCAGCGTGGGGATCGAAGGCGTCCTTCTTGCCGACAGCTTCGACCAGAGTCTCTGGCAGTCGACCGTTGTCGAGCTCCCAAAGTCGAACTTTCGCCGAAAGGCGCAGGACTCTGAAGTAGGTTCGGCGGATGGCGGCTGATCGGAGGAATGCGGAGTAGCTGGGTGTGAGGACATTCACCAGGGTCCGAGCCCCTGGTGATGTTGTTTTGGGCAGGCCAATTTTCGCTGCCTCTATCGCCCACTGTTTTTCAGGCAAGGTCTGGACAATCTTTATCTGCATCGCAGCCATACTTCGAACCGCAGCGCCAAACTCTCTAACGGCTTGCTCTTGCTGCTGCTTGGTCATCTTGCCAAGAGAGTCTATGTCGAGAAACTGCTTGATTCCCTCGTTAGAGCCCTCATTTAGAAGCTTTATGATTCCTGAGGCAGTCAGTTCCGTCTCTGATCTGATCGTCTCAATAATGGCAGGATTCGCTAGAGCCTCTTCGCAGGTATTGATCAGTGCGTGAAGCTCTGAAACTGGCAGCCGCCGCAGTCCAGACTCGCAGTCTGCAATCGCGATGTTTGTAATGGCCGTACCAACCAAGTACTGAATCAGACTGGATCCGTGCCCTTGCCTCACACCCAAGGCAAACGAGACTCGAATGGTCCGACCAGCCTCTCTTGGCAGCCCCAGTTCGAACTGCGCGGCAGTTCGCTGCGAGAGCACCTTCGCGAGCATCTTCGTCTTGCTGAGGTGCGGCATAAGTGTTTCATAGCCGCCAATATCAAAAACCCAGTCTTTCCTGACTCCCGCCTCTATCCAGCTGGCAGCTTCATCGGTCAACCTCACGATCGACGATGGATCTGGAGACGGCTCCACAAGTCCATCAGGGCCGTAATGCGGGAGCAGCTTCTTGTCCACCTGATCCCGCTCAAGAATATGGACCGCCCAGACAATCTCCTCCAGTCCGTTCTTGCCGCTCGGCCGCTCCAGCCCGATCGTGTTCTTCCAGAGACTGCCGTCGAGCATCTGCTGGATATCGCGATTCTGCCCGGCGACAAGTGTCAGGACTACGGCGGAGATCAGGCCCATCAGTCATAGAATACATGACCTGCCCTGCATTGGGTTTCATGCAGCGGCTAACCTGAGGGCATGGATAAGAAACGCCGGACACTCACCGGGATTCTGATCCTTCTTCCCTGCCTCTGGGCCGGCATTCTGGTCGGGGCATCGTTCCTGGCGACAACCGCCAAGTTTTGGGCGCCTTCATTAGAGCTTCCTGTCGCACTTGATGTGGGCAGGCAGACATTTGCCTGGATGGCGTACACCGACTGGGGTCTCGTTGTCCTGCTGGCGCTCTTTGCTGCGCTCGGCCCGTTTAGTGTCTCTCAGCGAAACCTTGTGTTGAAGCTCCTCGGCCCAACAGCGCTGTTGATTCTGCTGCAGGCCGTGTGGTTAAGACCCGCCTTGGATGCCCGAGTTCAGGTCTTTATGGACGGGGGCATCCCCGAGCCTTCTCACCTGCATCTGGTGTTTGTGACCTTTGAATCTGCAAAGGTGCTCATGCTGCTTTGGCTGGCTTACAAGCTTGTTAGTCAGGCCCTCCCGAACGAAGACGCCTCGGCTGCGTAATCTAGCAAGAGATGACCGAGACACTGCTGCCCGCGGCCAACCGAACCGAGAAGATTCAGGCCGGTCTGATTCATATCTCGTCAATCTTTGCGCCGATTTGGGGGCCTGCAGTCGGGTGGCTGCTCGTGCGGGGCAAGAGCCGGTTTGCGGCTTCACATGCTCTCCAAGCGATTCGTGACGAGCTGATCCTCAAGCTGTCGCTCTTCATCGCGCTCGGAATATCGACCGTCTACTCGATCACCAAGTTCATGGCAGCCTGGAACAGCAAAGCCCCCGAGGCCACGTTTTGGGACGTGGTGGTCCAGTTCTTCTCCGAGTCTTGGCTGAGGATGCTGATCGGCATCCTTGTGGTCCTGATTCTAGGTGTGATCATGACCGTTGTCTCTGTCGCCGAGGCGAAACGCGCCTTCGACGGCCAGTGGCCGAACAGTGAGATCAAGAAAGCACGAAAGGCGCTGAGCTAGCTTCTCAGTCCAGCGAGTCAGCCTGAGCCTTGCTCAGGAGGTCCCTGATCGGCTCATTGTCCGTCTTCTGGAACTCCTCTGGCGTTCCAAGAAACACCGCTTCTCCTTTATGAAGGAAGATGATCCGGTCAGCCACTCTAAGGATCGACGTAACGTCGTGAGAAACCACCAGGCTGGTCACGCCCCGGCGATCCCGGGTTTTGACAATCAGCTGATCGATCGAATAGGCCGTCACTGGGTCGAGGCCGCTGGTCGGCTCGTCATAGAGAATCACGGCTGGTTCTATCGCCAAGGCCCGGGCAAGGCCGACGCGCTTTCGCATGCCGCCAGAGAGTTCGCTGGGCAGGAGCTGAGCCGTGCCTTCCAGCCCGACTTCGATCAGCCGGTCAGCAACGAGCTTATCGCGCTCTTCGCGCTTATGGCCCTTTTTTCGCCGCACACCAAAAAGGATGTTTTCGCGGACATTCAGGAAGTCGAACAGGGCAGCATATTGAAAGACAAATCCGAGGTGCCTATGCGCTTCATCGGGCTCATCAGCGACATTAATGTCGTCGATTATGAACTCACCACCGTCAGGTTCCTGGAGGCCGGCAATACACTTCAGCAGTGAGGTCTTCCCCGCTCCTGAACTGCCCATGATCACCAGAATCTCCCCGGCACTCACCTCGAACGACACGCCTTTAAGAACCTCATGGCTCCCGAAGGAAAGGCGGGCGTCTTTGACGGATACCATGGATTCGCTCAGGCAGATGAGGGGACCAAACGAGCGGCTTTGACTCTCTCGATGGTCTCTTCGGTGACGGCTTTTTCAAAGGCTCGGAATCCTTCCAGCTCAAAGCCGTGTTTCTCGGCCAGGCTCAGCATCTCTTCGACCTGCTCTTTTGAGACAGTCTTTCCGAGCGTGAACGACTCAGCACGATCCTCAAGAGCCAGCATAAAGGTCTCAGACATGCACGCGTAAGCCGTGCCTTTGGGGAATCCAAAGTC
This sequence comes from Fimbriimonadia bacterium, assembly GCA_029824495.1. GTDB lineage: Bacteria > Armatimonadota > Fimbriimonadia > Fimbriimonadales > Fimbriimonadaceae > JALGXY01. The sequence goes on along the minus strand of JALGXY010000187.1, from coordinate 5,437 downwards.
GATACCAAAATCTGGCGTTCCAGGGACTTTAACGACGCCGCCTTCGATCACAAGAACATCAGGCCGCTTTTCTGCGACTCGACGGCTCACATCCCGGGGTCGGGCCACATCGCAGATGATCGCGCCGAGCTTGATGTCTTCCGGCTGGATCACCGACGTTTCCGAACTGGTGACAGAGACGACTACATCTGCCTCGATAATCTGCTTAACATCGATCGAAGGAACGGCGTTGGGGATCCCTGCAGCGGATTCTGTCGTGCGTTCAATATCTCGCCCAATCAAGATCGCTTTGGCAAACTCTGGTGAGAGCACTTGGGCGCATGTTCTTCCGATCGAACCGGTAGAACCGACCACAGCGATGGTCGCCTTTGATTTGTCCAGCTCGAGGATATCGCACGCCTCAAGGGTGCCTTGAATTGCCGTCGCAACGGTGTAGCTGTTTCCTGTGGTGATCGGCACGGGAGATCGCTCGGCGATCGTCACGCCGGCATCGCCCACAACACTGGTGAACGCGCCGAGGCCGACAATTTCGGCTCCGTTGTCTACGGCCATATTCACCGCATCAAGAATCATCTCGTAAGATTTTTCGACCGGCATTCGGGCGAACATCTTGGGGGTGGCCGAACAGCCGACAAGCACACCAGTCGTCTCTACGCCTGTCTTCGATTTGATGCCGGTGACTTCGCTCGCCAAACGAGGTCCCTGCTTGGCGAGAATCGCCTCGATCATGCGGTCAGGCAGAAGCTTGAGCGCAGGATACAGTTTGGTGATCTGCCTGGCGGAGAGGGGATGAATGATGAAGCCGAATCGAGCCAATGAAATCCTCAGATTGAGATGGAGATTGTACCGGACCGCATCAGTCGTTCAGGCTGATCACGTTGGGGACCCATCCCAACCGTTCTAATACGCCGAGATAATCCTGTTCGCTCAGTTCTTCAGGCGGGCGGCCTAGCAGGCTTACAATGACGCCCTCCATAACATTCGTGGCAAACGTGCCGCCATCCATGACCGGGGTGGTTGTGATCGCCTGTTTGGCTCCCGTTGTCTTGAGCCATTCGATGTCTTTTTCACGCAGGGTCTGAGTGATGATCGTCTTTCCGCTGAGATCCTCGGGCGCGTAGCGACGAATGTAGTGCCAGTCGCCACAAATCACAGTCGCTTCTTCAAACAGCTTCGGGTGCTTCGGTACCCGCTCGGTCTGCTTTGCACCCGTTGGATAGAACCACTTGAAGGGGAGGTTCGTGACTATGGGAAGCAGGAGACTGCCGATTCTTTCAACACCTTTGATGGTGCGGACCGGGATGTTCACTCCCAGGCCAAAACAGAGGTCCCCGAACACGATGTTCGGGCAGACTTCTGCCAAGGATTGAGCCATGCCGAATCGGTCGACCGCTGAAACAAGCAGCACCCTCTCTTTGCTGAAGTCGAGCAGGCCGTCTTTCTGGATACGAAAGATCGCCTCTCGCTCCAGTGTGTGCTTGAGGCCGCTGCCGTCAACAACCGGAGTCTTCTTGACTCCGCTGATCAGTTTTCGAATCTGCTTGAACGCGTACTTCTTCTCGCCAACAACAACCCAGATATCTGCGCCGCCGACACCCAACGCGTCGACGTGGCCGTCCAGATCCTCGAACGCAGCCTTGAAGACGGCCAGGTCTCCGTCCGTGCCGATGCGCGAGATCTTGAATTCCTCACCTAGAATCTCGGTCTCGAATGACTTGTTTCTGGTCGACGAACCGAGGCTGACCGAGACGACCTGCTTCATTTTTTAGCAGACCGCGACGCCTTCGATCTCGACATCTACATTCTTGGGGAGAGTGGCAACTGCAACAGCCGCTCGAGCCGGCGGATCGCCGTCGAACATCTCGGCATAAAGAGCGTTGACTGCGGCGAAATCATCCATGGTCTTTAAGTAGATGTTCACCTTGACCAGATTCATGGTCGTGAGCCCTGCGGCAGCTAGCACCGCTTTCATGTTGGCGATCACCTGCCTAGTCTGATCCTCGATGCCTCCTTCGATGAGATCTCCAGCTGGGGTCAAGGGGATCTGCCCGCTCAGAAAAACAAAGTCTCCGCTGCAGCGAACTGCTTGACTATAGGGGCCAATCGCAGCAGGCGCCTGGTCGGTTGAGATGATCTCGCGCTTCACCCGTTGAGACTACCCGGCAGCCCGGAGTTCTGCAAGAGCCTCTTCAGCCTGAGGCCGGCCGACTTCGGGCTGAATGATCAGGTCGAAATAGACCGCAGAATCGAACGGCTGTTCGAATAGAGTCAACGCGGCGGCTGGCCACATTCTCTCGACATTCTCCAGCTCGTATCCACCCCCGCCACAAGCCATAAGGGGCACGCCGATCCTGAGAGTTGACCTCACGGCCTCCAGCCAATCCTCGACTCTTACATTGAGGTGACCCAGCGGGTCAGAAAAATGTGCGTCGCAGCCCATCTGCAGCACCACGGCTTGCGGTTGACAGCGATTTACAGCGATCTCAAGACCCTGCTGGAACGCCCAGAGCCAGACAGGCCCGGTTGTGTCGGGAGGCAGCGGAATGTTGATCGCCGAAAAATCTCGTCCTGTCTCGTCTGTTCCGCCAGTTCCCGGATAGAGCGTCCGACCATCCTGGTGGATCGAGTAGGTGACGACATCGGGGTCCTTGTACCAAAGCCATTGAACTCCGTCGCCGTGGTGGAGATCGATGTCGACATAGAGGATGCGCTGAAATCTGTTCTTGAGCCTGGCGATCGCCATTGCGGGATCGTTGAAGACGCAGAATCCGCTCGCCTCGTCATACCGGGCATGATGAAGCCCTCCGTTGAAGCTGACTCCTAATCTGCTGCCAGCAACCAGGTCATCAGCCATCTGCATCGAGGCGCTGCTGTAAGCGAGAGCAGCTTCAAACATTCCTGGGAAAGGCGGATTGTCCCCGCTTTCGAAGCCATGGCCAGGGCCGCCGTTCTTGACGGCCTCGATGTATTCAGGGGCGTGGACCAGCTCTGCATCAGACTCTGAAGCAGTCTGGGGTGCAGCCACCTGAATCTGCGGCGCCGCAGCCGCAAGCTCTGCCATCGCCAGATCGAGCCGCTCGGGATTCAACGGATGATTGTCGCTGAACCGATACGTCCTCGACAAGGGATGATCGTAGATGGTCGGAACCATCGATCTATAGAACAGTCTACATCCCAGCGGCGTATTTGTCAAAAAAGTAGAATCTGCGCATGGCCGTTCAGGCACGGGGATTCACCGCATTTCGCGAATTCCTCGAGATGATTAAGTTTGAGCACTCGATCTTCGCACTCCCATTTGCGATGATCGGGATGATCTGGGCATCGGTCATTGAGTTTGAGAGTCCCTGGCCCGGCTGGAGGATCTTCCTGCTGATCGTCTTGGCCATGGTCTCCGCTCGCAGCGCGGCGATGGCATTCAACCGGATCCATGACCGCAAGATCGACGCCAAAAACCCTCGGACCAAGACGAGGGCGATACCGGCTGGAATCCTGTCGCTCCGCCAGTCGAATATCTTCTTCTTTGGCTCCTGTATTGTCTTCTTTGTCGCCGCTGGCTTGATCAATCAACTCACGCTGGTGCTCAGCCCGATCGCGCTGGGACTGACCATTTTCTACTCGACAACCAAGCGGTTCACGGCCCTGTGTCATTTTGTGCTCGGAGCTTCGCTGGGAGTTGCGCCGCTGGCTGCGTGGATCGCTGTCCGAGGACGGCTCGATATGGAGATCGTCCCACTCGGTCTGGCTGTGATGTTCTGGACAGCAGGATTCGATATAATCTACAGCCTTCAGGACGAAGACTTTGACAAATCAGAAAACTTGAGGTCGCTTCCCGAGTCGCTCGGCAAGGCGAACGCGCTGGTGGTCAGCCGCCTATCACACGCTCTCTGCATCTTCTGTTTTTCGGCAACTCTGGTCCTGGTGAATGCTCAGCTTCTCACGTGGCTAGGCCTCGGTTTCCTAGCCCTGATCCTCGCGTGGGAGCAAAGCCTGGTCAAGCCGAATGATCTGAGCAAGGTCAACATGGCGTTCTTCACTCTCAACGGATTCGCGGCGATCGGAGTCTTCCTGTTCGTGCTGGCGGATGTGTTCCTATGATCAAGCTCTTTGGGCGAACCAATCGAGAATTGCCGCGCATTTGGCTCAGCCTCCTCCCACCGGCATCAACCGAGACTGAACCCCAGAAGACGGTCGAGGCTCTGCCCCCCAAAACTGCGATCGATATCACCCCCGCAGTGGGGCTGTATGGACCTCTTGTTCATGATCTTCCCAACCCGATCCATATCAGTGTCGGCAGCACCATTCTCCCAGATGCAGCAGAAGACTCAGCGGCGCATCAGATTCAGGCCGATCTGGTTCAGGCACTGAGCTGTATGCGGGGCCGCCAGCCCGAGTTTGTGTCGCTGGCACTAAAGCAGCCCCTCTCCGAGACGACACTGACCGGCGTTTTTTCGGCGTTGGAATCGGCAAAAACGGATGAGCTCTTTAAACACCTCTGTTTGAGCGTGGATGGCGATCCCAAAGGCCTTTTTGGCATGTGGCGGATCCACGATGGCTTTGAGATGATCTTTCTTCCTCACAGCCGCGGTGAGAAGGAAGCGTTGAGTCTCTTTCAGATCGAGGCTGCCAAGAAGCGGGTGGCGATCTGCACCTATCGACCGCTCACGTGGGGCACCGGGTGTCCTCTCTGTCTTCTCCCTAGTGTCAAAGAGGCTGCACACGAGTCGTTCATGTCGCCCGCTGCAGGTCTGATTGCCGACAGCTGCAGAGCAGAGGGCGTCATGGTGGGCGTCCGCAATTGGGAGGAGGTCGAAGCCGCGATCTGCAGTCCGGTCGAGAGTCCTCACGCTGCGGCCGTTGGCGAGGCAGCGGTAAAAGCCTGGAAGAACCCGGATGAGTGGCGAGGGCTGATTGATCATCCCCTTCCCTGGGTGGCCAAAGCGGCCAGCGAGAGGGCTGCGCTATGACGCCAGAAAACCTGAGCATGATCTGCAGTCTCGGCATAGGGTTCTGTCTGCTGTTTTTCATCACGTGGCTATTCAGGATCAAGAGCAAAGGGACGACAGCGTGGCTGATGGCAGGAGCTTTTGGGCTCGCTGCCGGCATCTTCTGGCTGATTTCGCAGAGATCCCCTGTTGGCTGGATCATCGGGCTTGGCATCGGCATGATGGCGCTGTTGGGAGCTGACTTTGCGGTACGTTCGCAGAGGCAAACAAAGTGAAGAAGATTGCTGTGATTGGAGCGGGCCCTGCCGGACTGAGAGCGGCAATGCTGCTCGAAAAAGAGGGGCATGATGTTGTCGTCTACGAAGCGCGAGATCGGATCGGCGGACGTCTCGAAACGATCGCCCTTCCCGGCGGTGGGTTCTATGAAGCAGGCGGCGAGTGGATCGACAGCGATCACCACCATTGCCTCGATCTGCTCGACGAGCTCGACATTG
>JALGXY010000186.1 GCA_029824495.1 Fimbriimonadia bacterium | reverse complement strand
GCCGACATATCGATCTGCATACCAAGAGTAGTAGAAGCGCCAGAGTGGGCTCAATTCATAGTTGAGACTGGCGCTGGTGTTCAGTCGGTCGATATCAAGTGACTTTGCGGCAAATCCACGAATTGAGATCTTGTCTTTGGTAAAGAAGGTCTCTGCGGTGACACGATGCTGACCAGGAACATCGCTGTTAAAGCCATCGTCGACGTAGTCGTAGCTGGTCTGCAGGACGAAGCCGGGGCTCAGGTTTGAGGACAAACTGATTGCACCATAGTGCATCAAATCCTGGTCATTGTCCGAGCTGTTGAATTTGCTCACCTTGTAGCTGGCCATCAATGCGTGCTGCCGGCTGAGGCGAAGCGGATTGCTGCTCATGCGGGCATGGATGCCATAACCTTCTTGGCTGCGGCTCGTAGTGGCTGACTTGAAGCTGTTTGACTGAGCGTTTACTCCGAGATGCAGCCGGGCTGGGAAGCTGCCCATCTTGATCGGATCTTTCTCGATGACGAGCCTTGTACGGTTGTTCTGGAATCGTGTCTGATCTCCAAGGCTTCTGCCGTGGCTTCCGCTTAGATTCACATGGAATCCATCAAAGGCCTTGCTCGCTGAGACACTCGAGTAAAGGCTGCGGTGGGCAGGAAAATCGACCTGAGCAGAGATCGTTGTTGACGGATCTGGCTGCAGAAATTGTCTGAACCTGGCGCCCCAGTCGTTGCGGTTGATGCCCTTAAGAGCAAGACCGCCCTGCATGTTGTCGCCCTGGTTCCAGTTGTACTCGTAGTCGAGATAGACGCCTTTCGAAGCTCCGGTAGTGGCTCCATAGCGATTGCCCATCCGGAACCTCAAGAGCGTCGTCTCGCCCGGTTTCAAAGAGAGATAGTACGGATAGTTGATCGCGACCTGGTTGTTGGAAACATTGAAGTACTGCTCCGTAATCAGCGGCGATGCGTTGACAGTGCTTACTTGGAAGAGGGGCAGTTTCATGACTGAGATGCCGCCGATCTTCACATTTGACTTGTGGAAATGGACCTCTTTCCTGGGAAAGGCCACTGCCTTTTTAGCATCCACGGACGAGAGCGAATTGATGATGCTCTGGAACTTGAAGAGGCGGCTGTCAAGAAAGCCTTCGTAGACTGAGACACCTTGCGATGTGATTGCTACAGGACCAAATCGCTCTCTTGTAACTTTCTTGCCAGCCACCAGATAGCCGCTGCGGACTGGTTCGATGAGGTCGGCCATATGGGTGGTCATCCCTTGGCCACGGCGGCGATTTAGGCGGAAGAAAAGCTGCTCAAACTCGTGCTCGAATTCCCCGATTTTGAGCACAGCGTTTCGCGCTTTAACTTCGTAGGTTGGAACTCTTAGCTGAAGATCATCAGCACGGATCTCGATGTCGCGATACCGCACAACGACGGTCTGCTCTTCACCCGTGGCCTCGATGATTCGATCTTGAATGCTGTAGGTAAGCGTGCTGGGAGCCGTGATCTCGATAAATTCTTTGGCCGAATCGAGCAGGCTGCGGTCGCGGACAAACTCAACTTCAATGGTGGTGGATGCACCGTACTGCAGCGATGTCGCACGAACCTTGGCAATTCCCGGAATACTCGGTGCGATCAATGTGGCGACTGCAAATCCGTTCTCTGTTTCGACGGCAGCTTCTCTAAACTCACCTAGGTTGGTGTCGAAGAGAATTCGTGTGCCGTTCGGCACGAGGTTTCCGGATTGATCTCGGAAAGTGGCGTTGACGGTGATCGGGCTTCGCCCATCAGCGGCCCCCATCATAGGAAATGAGGTGAGTTCAATGGTGCCGCGCTGTGCAAAAACGGCAGCAGCCATCAGGCTGACCGCCGCCACGAGCAACAGACGCAATTTGCAGCACGAGCGCATGACCTTCAATTCATCTCTCTCATAAAGAGAGACGGCTGCCGCCCCCGAATCGGAGACGGCAGCCTATCAGTTTTCCGATCAGCGGATTACGTTGACCGGGACGATCTTGCGGACTCGTTCGCCGTCAGGCGATTCCGCAAGGATTTCGACACGGTAGGTGCCCGGTGCAACAGCGCGGTTTGCGTTGTCGCGGAGCATCCAAGTGACGTTGTTCTCACCAGCGTTGACTGCACGGCCACGTGTGATCGTGAAGACCTCTTTGCCTGTGCTCGAAAGAACTCGAACACTGACTGTGGCATCTGCTGAGAGCGCGTAGTTGATGCTGATCGGTGAGTTGCCGTCTCGGCTGGGCCGAGTGACGATCACGTTTCCGATCATCGGTCGAACTGCGCCGCCAAGTTCCATGGAGACCGTGAGTTCACGTGTTCCCGGTTCAGCCATGCGGAAGGTGTAGCCAGAGCTGTTTCGCATATCCTGCGAAATGCCTGCCGCGTCGTCGCTGACCTTCATGCGAACATTCTTCGGAATGCTCGGCAGGTTCGGCCATGTGACTGTGACATCACCAGATGATTCGGATCGCACAAGAACTTTCCATTCGCTCTTCTTAGAGCGATCGGTCAGGGCCTGTGACATCTTCATCGGTTCACCAGCATAGCTGCCCATCACCGCGATCTCGACCGGTGCGGTCGGGCTCATCGGCGGCTTCGGCATCGACTTGCTGTCGACGGCCTTGCGGTCGGCAACAACACCGACGTAAGCTGCGGCATCCATACCATCGGAGTTTCGAGCCGCGAGCTGAAGTCGCCAGTTGCGATTCGACTGCTCCCATCTCTCGTCCATCGTGCTTCGGCCGGAACCAGGCATGCCTGGGTGGTAGACCGGAGGCCAGCTCAGGTGGACAGCCCGGAAGGACTGTACGAACACCCAGTAGCCTTTATGCGGCTGGAGCTGAGAATTGATGTCCGTGAAGAACTTGTACTGTCCGGTGTTCGGATCGTTAGGATCTCGATCCCATTCGATCATCGCGCCTGCAACAAAGCCCTGCTGTACCAGCTCGGCCCATGTCAGCGGTGTTGCCGGGCTGTCTTCAACCACAGCGATAAGCTGACCAAGAGGCAGAGCGTAGTTGTACGGGTTCGAGATCATGTTCCACCCCTTCTTCAGGGTGGTCATCTTTCCGCCTCGACCAGCATCGCTCGGGACTGTTGCGCCCTGGAGATCAAGGAATCCAAGATCGTTT
>JALGXY010000185.1 GCA_029824495.1 Fimbriimonadia bacterium | reverse complement strand
TCCCTTTGATCGATGAGACGGAATCGGTCGTCATAGAAGAGACCCTCACCATTTTCACATCCTAAATGTCAGATATCGACCTTACTATCGAAGAGACTGAATCTCTGGAAGAGATCCAGCCCCTGTTGGAAGCGGCTGCGGACGACGATGATCCGCCGATTCCGGACGAGCTGAACCTGCTTCCCCTGAGGGATTCTGTGATCTATCCCATGCTCATCGCGCCGCTCAGCGTGGGGCGTGAATCGAGCGTCAAGCTGATCGACGACAGTGTCTCGGGGACCAATCGCGTTGTCGGTGTTGTGGCTCAGAAAGAGGCGGTCACCGAAAACCCCACCTTAGATGATATCTACGGCTACGGCTGTGCCGTCGTCATTCGTACGCTGATGAAGGCGCCAGATGCGGTCAGGCTGATCGTTCAGGGCACCTCTCGATTCAAGATTCTTGAGCCGATTCAGGAGCATCCCTACCTTCGCGCCAAGATTGAAGTGATCCCTGAGGAGCCGGTCAAGCCGGAAGAGGAAGAGGAGATCGAGGCGCTGAAGCGGTCGATTTCTGCTCTCTTTACGCAGGCTGTTCAGCTTGCCCCTCACCTGCCAGAAGAGCTGCGCTCTCTCACCACATCGGTTCACGAGCCAAATGTTCTCGCCGATCTGGTTGCAGCCCATATGCCCTTCTCGCTGCAGCAGAAGCAGGAGATTTTAGAGACCTCAGACCTCAAATCACGCATGAAGTTGATCCTGAGCACGCTCGGCCGCGAGGTCCGTGTTCTCGAGTTGACATCGAAGGTTCAGAACGAGGTCTCGGCAGAACTGAGCAAGTCTCAGCGAGACTATTATCTGCGCGAGCAGCTCAAGGCGATCCAGCGCGAGCTGGGCGAAGACGACGGATCATCAGAAGATTTTGAAGAGCTGAGGATCAAGATCGATGAGGCGGGTCTGCCCGAAGAGGCGATGAAGGCGGTCACACGGGAGTTCGAGCGTCTCCAGAGAATCAGCCCAGGCTCACCCGAGTACACAGTCGCACGAACCTATGTCGAGACGATGGTGGCTCTCCCCTGGAACAACCTTTCAGAAGACAATCTAGAACTCGATCACGTGAGAGAGATCCTAGACGAGGATCACCACGGGCTCGACAAGATCAAGCAGCGAATCATCGAGTTCTTGGCGGTGCGAAAGGTGAAGACCGACGGCCCTGTACGCCAGCCAATCCTATGTTTCTACGGCCCTCCTGGAGTGGGCAAAACCTCTCTCGGCAAGTCGATCGCACGCTCGATCGACCGCAAGTTCATCCGGATTTCTCTCGGTGGCATGAGGGATGAGGCTGAGATTCGAGGCCACAGGCGAACCTATATCGGGTCGCTGCCAGGCCAGATCATCCAGGGTATTCGACGAGCGGAGACCAGAAACCCCGTGTTCGTTCTCGATGAGATCGACAAATTGGGCGCCGACTTCCGTGGCGATCCGGCTTCAGCATTGCTGGAGGTGCTCGACCCAGAACAGAACGGCACATTCCGTGATCATTACATCGATGCTCCGTTTGACCTCTCAAGCGTGTTCTTCATCACGACCGCGAACCGTCTGGACACAATTCCTGCACCTTTGCGCGACCGCATGGAGATTATCGAGCTCGGAGGCTATACCGAGCATGAAAAGCTCGAGATTGCCGTGAGGCATCTCGTTCCAAAGCAGATTGTTGAGCACGGTCTCCGGCCCACCCAGGTCGAGTTTAAGAACGATGCTCTGATGCACCTGATTCGGCACTACACACGAGAGGCCGGCGTCAGGAATCTGAACCGAGAAATCGCGGGAGTCATTCGAAAGGCGACTCTTCAGTTCGCAGAGGGGCGCAAGCGAAAGCTGACTGTCACCAAACGGTTCGTCCAGACGGCGCTCGGATCGCCTCGATTCCTGCATGACGTGGTTACTGAACGCAAGCTCGTGCCAGGAATTGCTGTCGGCCTCGCCTGGACCCCGGTTGGAGGCGATGTTCTGTTCATCGAGACCGTAAAGATGCCCGGCAAACGGGGTCTAATCGTGACCGGTCAGCTTGGCGACGTCATGAAGGAGTCGGTCACGGCCGCGATGAGCTGGGTTCGTTCAAACGCGGAGTCCCTCAAAATTGATCCGTCAGTCTTCGACAATTCGGAGTTCCATGTTCACGTGCCTGCCGGTTCTGTGCCCAAGGACGGCCCAAGCGCCGGCATCACGATGATGGTCGCTTTGGTCTCGCTGCTCACAGGTCGGCCGATGGCGGACAGGACGGCTATGACGGGTGAGATGACCTTGACCGGTCAAGTGCTGCCGATCGGCGGTGTGAAAGAGAAGGTGCTGGCTGCTTACAGATCAGGAGTGATGACTGTCATTCTTCCAGAAGAGAACCGCAAGGATTTCATGGAAGATGTTCCTGAGGAGATTCGGGAAGAAATGACCGCGCACTTCGTCAAGAATGCTCGCCAGGCGCTGAAGCACGTTTTCAGCTAGGCTTCTTTGCTGACTTCGACGCGAATGCCGATCTTAGCGATGATGTCGGCTGCTTTTCTGCAGTCGTCCTCTGTATCTCGGTGGACGAGGCAGCTGCCGTAATGATCGATTTCCCAGGCTTCGATATGGGCTTCTTCGCCTGAACAGCCTGTGGCGATCATCAATACGGTCATCACCTCTTCATAGGTGTTCGTGTCGTTGTCGAAAACTGTGACAGACCAGAGATCGGATAGAACCTCTACGACCACCTCTTCTGCCGTAGGGGCTTCGATCGGGGCAGCCGATTCAGTCTGAGGAACCAAGACCTTGGGGCGGGCGATCTGCGCTCGGTAAGGCCGCCGAATCCGCGGCATCGGTTGAGCTCTTCGAGGGGTTCTGGCCATCAGGCTTCATTCCCCCATTCCGGCTGAACTTCGGTTTTTACGCCGATGCTGGAGATGACCTGGGCGGCTTCTTCGCAGACCGGTTTGGCCGCAAAGTGCACGTTCGCCTTTCCAAAATGGTGGGCTTCCCATGTTTCGATCATCGCTTCTTCCAAGTCACAATCGGTGGCGATCATCAGGATGTTGACAACCTCATCCACCGAGTTGGTCTCGTTGTTGTGGATGACCACTTTCCAACAAGGATCTGAAGCATCAGCGGGCT
>JALGXY010000184.1 GCA_029824495.1 Fimbriimonadia bacterium | reverse complement strand
GGGCGACAACCTGGCTGATCAACGAGCTGATCGAGCTTGACGCTCGAAGGCTCGTCCGGTTCATCGACCAGAATTCATCTGACCTGATCGGCCTGATGGGTGCCAGGTCGCGATTTGCGCCGCTGCATCTCTCGACGATGCTGGTGGCCCTTAGCGACTCTGACAACAGAGATGCCGCAGCCGCTGTTCCGAGGTTCTTGAAGACGGTGCCGGAGGAGTATCGAGCTCAGCTCGCAGAAGCCGGAGCGTTGAGAGCCTTGACCAGCCAGTTCGCCTCAGGCGACCGCAGGCTCGCTGAAGAGGCCGTTGATGTGCTGATGCAGTATCCGGCGGAGTATGCGAACGACATTCTCGGTGCTCAGTGGGAGCAGCTCGAAAATGAAGGCTTAAGGAACAGGGTTCGCGAGCACCTGGGGATCGAAGATCAGGGCTGAACACACTGTAGGAGAGATGGTGCCCGGAGAGGGACTCGAACCCTCAAAGCCTAAAGGCTGGCGGATTTTAAGTCCGCTGCGTCTGCCAATTCCGCCATCCGGGCTGAAGCGGCGGGAGTCTACCCACGCTTTTTAGACGACTTCCGCCTTCCGGAATCGATCGCTGCGTCTCCCGGTCCGAGCAGCAGGATGCCGATGCAGACCAGAACAAGGACCGGCATCGCGCCGATCTCCATGGAAGGAGGACCAGCCATCTCTGCCCGAATCTCCTGTGCGGCTATCAATGAACAGATGCAGGCTGCGCCAAAGGCGGCAATTCTCGTCTGGTACCCCACGATCAGGCCGAGGCTCGCTGCTCCTGCACCAATCCAGCCGATCCATGAGAGCCATCCAGGAATCATCAGATTCTGCTCCATAGAGCTGAGCGATGACGCCAGACCGGGCCCGCCCAAGAGTCCGATAGGATAGAAGGCGAGCATCAGCGCGAGCAGACCTCCTGCTCCCAATCGCAGCAGCAGTGAGGCCCATGTAAGTGCCTGCCGGTCTTTCATCCTGCTCAAAGGTACGATCTAGAAGGGCAGACCGGTTCACGAATCGGCAGTCTGGCCCGTCTGGAACAGAGAATGATCTTGGAGCTCACGGTTGAAAACCTGGCGATCATCGATCACGCGGAGATTTCGTTTGGCAGAGGCTTGACGGTGCTGACCGGCGAGACTGGCGCTGGCAAATCCCTGCTGATCGACGCGATCGGTCTGGTTTTGGGCGAGCGGGCAGACAGCGACCGCGTCAGGAGTGGCGCAGACAAGGGATCAGCAACTCTGTTGGTTGGCCTCTCAAAGTCTCTGGCCTCACAATTGGATGATCTGGGTGTCTCGTGCGATGACCAAGAGCTTCTGATTCAGCGTGAAGTCAGCTCTAAAGGTCGATCATCCGTTCGGTTGAATGGCAAAGCCTCCTCGGTCGGCATCCTCAAACAGATCGGTGAGCTCCTTGTCGACATGCACGGTCAGCACGATCACCAAAGCCTTCTCGACCAGGATCGACAAGCACAGTTTCTCGACGACTGGATCGGCGAACCGTGTTACCGGTTGAAAAGGAAGGTGGCCGACAAGTTTGCCGAAGTCGAATCGATCCGGCGCCGCCTGAACGCCCTTCAGACCAGTCAAAAGGAGCGGGAGCTCAAGCTCGACATGCTGCGTCACCAGGCCGGTGAGATCCGCGCTGTTGGGCTGGAGATCGGTGAGCTGGCCGAGCTCGAATCGAAGCTGAAACGGCTGCAGAATGCCGAGAGTGTCATCACAGAAGCAGGAGCCGCTGTGGAAGCTCTGCAGGAGGCCGAAGGCTCTGCGATTGAGCGGCTTTCAACCTCATTGGGCGCAATCGAGCGATTTTCAGAAGGAGACAAGGAGCTGACCGAGATTGTCTCAACTCTTCGCGAAGCTCAGATCAACCTGGAGGAGGGCACGCGGTCCCTACGGCACTTTGCCGAAGGCCTCGACCTCGATCCGGAGACCCTTGAGCAGACCGCTGGAAGAGTTGATGAAATCCGCAGGATCTGCCGAAAGTACGACGGCGACGAAGAGACCGTTCTTAACCAATTGGTTGAATTTGACCAAGAGCTTGCTGATATCGAGAATTTTGAAGCGAGCAGCGCAGAGTTGGAATCGTCTTTGACAGCACAAGAAAAAGAACTCCAGTCAGCAGCTCAGTCACTCACGGATCTCAGAACCGACCGAGCCTCCGACTTCACAAACAAAGCGCTGGTCCATATCCAAGACTTGGCTCTCGATAAGGCAAGATTCGAGGTCAGGCTGACCCGAAAGCCGATCGACGCTGCCGGCCAAGACCAGATCGAATTGATCTTTTCCGCCAACCCCGGCGAGGCGCTGCTCCCGATCGACCGCAGCGCCTCGGGTGGCGAACTTTCCCGTGTGATGCTGGCGATAAAGGCCGCTTCTGCGGGCCGAGCTGGCGTGCCGACTCTGATCTTCGACGAGGTAGATACAGGGCTCAGTGGGCGGGCCGCTGCGATCATGGCGAAGAAACTTAAGGAGCTGTCTCGAAGCAACCAGGTGATTGTTATCAGCCACCTGCCTCAGATTGCCGGCCAAGCTGAAGCGCATTGGAAGATCGACAAGCAGGACGAAGCGGGCCGATCCGTGACTCGGCTTGAAAAGGTGGAGGGCGACTTCCGCGTGATCGAAATTGCGAGGATGTTGGCTGGCGAGAAGATTGGCGAGTCGGCCCTGGCAAACGCCAAAGAGCTGCTGAAGTAATCGCGCCTGTCCACCACCTCCCTCCACCCACCCGCCCCCGCTCGGTGGTGGACCAGGGGAAGGAGGGAGGGCCGAGAAGCAGATTGGAACGTCCGCACCACAGAGTTGAAGATTGGTGTCGTGTGGCACTGTTGTTCCGCAGGAACAGCAGTGAGGCCAATGCAGGCTGACAAGTCGACTCTCATCCATCTGAATAAGGAGAACCTCTGGCAGACAAAGACTGCAATTCTCAACCCCATAGGCTGAGGGAAAGACAGCCGCTGGCAAGAACTCCAACCCTCCATCCCCCTGCCCCCTTCCTCCCTGCGAGGGAGGAAGGGGAGTCTTAGTTCCCCCTCCTCCTTTTGTCAAAAGGAAGGAGGGGGTTAGGGGGTGTAGGGCAGGCGCAGGGAGTGCAGACGTGGACGTCCGCACCACAGCGTTTCAGTTCTG
>JALGXY010000183.1 GCA_029824495.1 Fimbriimonadia bacterium | reverse complement strand
CGTACGAGGTCGACGGTACAACCTACATCAATCAAAGAACATTTCTTGATGGGTATGGCCTGAACATTCCTGCTGGAACCATCAACGATAACACGCCAGCTTTTTCGTATGGACCTGATATCCACGGCAACGCTATTCGCTGGACGCCTACAGCAGACAGAAATGGTCCGAGCCTTCTCGAGATCCAAGGAGTGATCCGAGTCGATGGTGACCTTCACCTCGGCACATCGAAAGCGATGGTCCGATACGATGGCCGCGGAACAATCTACACGACCGGCAATTTCGCTCTTCACTCTGATTTCGTCCCGAAAGCGGGCCTTCGCTTCCCTTCAGATACATCAGTCGGCATCATTGCAGCGAAGAACATGCTGCTGGCTGACTCAGCAGATGCCCAGCTCAGACTGTCTGGAGCGTTCTACGCTCAGGGAGCTGTTCAGTGTACGAAACAGAACGAGATCGCTGGAACCATCGTCGCGAACTTCTACGACTTTGGAAACCAGATTCCTAGCATTTTCCAGGTTCCGTCGCTGTTGGACCACATGCCACCGCACATGCCTGGCGACGAGTCCGTCATTTCGATCAAAGAGATCTCCTGGCGAGAACGGCGGCCTTGGATCATACAGAAAACCTGATCACTCAGCGTTTGACTTCGACTAGTCCGCAGTCGATAAACTGCCCTCCTGATGTCTGCTTGCAGTGGACAGCCAGGAGGGCAGTTCCACTTCTGATCTCATGCCCTTTCAGCGAGATCTTGAAATAGCCGCTGGAATAGCCTTCGAGGTCGGCGATTAGATTGCCATCGAGATAGACCTTGGCGTCTTCATCATGATGGATCTCCAGCCAAGGCTCTCCTTCAATCTCAGGGATCTCCACCGTTCTGCGCAGCCAGATGTCGCTGCTGTTCCATTCGGTGCCGATTACAGCGCCCGGTGTGCCTTCTGTTCCGAATCCGCCTTTGCCAGCACTCCAATTCGAGTCATCAAACCGCGGTGATTCCCATCCTGATTTTGGCGCGTCAAAGGTGTATCGCCAGTCCTGAGGTTCGATCTGTGAGGTTGGAACGAGTACATTGACCACCGGAATCGGCCCGTAGAGCTGCTGAGCTGCTTTCTGCAGCCGGTTCAGCGGAATCTTGATAATCCTGCGGTTGTAGGTCATTAAGCCATTGACTTCGCCTTCGACGTCGGTTGTCTGGGTGTAGATGGCTGCGCTCAGCCCGGTCTGCCGCAGCATATTGAGAGAGGAGAGCAGCTTCTCATAGTTCTCCGCCAGAGCCTGCTGATCATCGAAGCTGCGGTAGCCCCAATTCTTGTCTTTCTGCCAGAGGTGGCCGATCAACGGCAGCCCTAGACCACCAAATTCGCCGAGCACCGAAGCACGCCCGTCAAACTTCCCTGGCGCTGAGGGTCCGGGGTACTCGTGGATATCGAGGATGTCACCGACTGAATAGAAGTTGCCGCCACTCGCAGGATTGACCAGCCTCGTAGGGTCCTGCTCTTTCAGCCAATACGACACCTTTGCCGTTTCGAACTGACCCCAGGCTTCATTGAACGGAACCCAGACACAGATCGAAGGGTGGCTTCTTAAGGTGCTGACCATCTGTTCGAGCTCGTCCCAATAGTTCTCTTGAGACTCCTTCGATCTCTTTGTAGGTGCAGCGTCCCCTTCCTGTCGAAAACTCCTGTTCCACGGCGGTGAGTTTTTTGTGTCTCCGTTCGGCATATCCTGCCAGACAATCAGACCGAGCTCATCACAGTGCCGATACCAGCGTCGCGGCTCGACTTTGACGTGCTTGCGAACGGTGTTGAACCCCGCCAGCTTTGTCATTTCGAGGTCGTAACGCAAAGCCTGGTCAGTCGGAGCGGTGTAGAGTCCATCCGGCCACCAACCCTGATCGAGAGTGCCGTACATGAAGATCGGCTCCCCGTTCAGATAGATCCGTGTTCCGTAGTCGTCCTCTTTAAGCTCAACAGTGCGGAAACCGCAGTAAGAGGTCACCTTGTCGATGACCTCGCCATCCTCCACCAAGCTCACCACCAGGTCATAGAGATGAGGCGTATCAGGCGACCAGAGACGAACGTTTTCGACGTTGAATCTCATCCTGCCGCCCGCCGTCCCGCTGATTTCGGTCATTACGTTAGAGCCATCCATGAGCTGGACTCTCAGGGTGCCTCTGCTGGCTGTCTTTGCCTCGATCGACACGATTCCGGCTGCAGTGGCATCGATGAGGAGATCATCGATCGCGTTCTTGGAGACCGGCTCGATCCAAACGGACTGCCATATGCCGCTCACCGACGTGTACCAGATCCCTCTCGGGTTCAAAACCTGCTTGCCGGCAGGCTGAAACCCAGAATCTGTCGGGTCGATCACCTTGACAATGAGTTCATTTTCTCCGTCGATGATGGCATCAGTAATGTCAAATGAAAAGGGGTCGTATCCTCCGACATGGCTGCCCAACATCTTCCCATTGACGTAGACCTCGGCCAGCCAATCGACAGCCTCAAAATTGAGCTGGATCTGTCGATCGCTCCATCCTTCTGGGACCTCGAAACTTCGCCGGTACCAGACCGCTTCGTCTGGCTGAACCTGGTGGCCGACCCCTGAGAGAAACGACTCGACGGGATACGGCACGAGAATCTCACCATCTGGATCACCCATCGCCTGCTGCTCGGTCTGCTCAATCGAGTAGCTCCACCGGCCGTTCAGGCTCATCCATTCCGAGCGGACCATCAGCGGCCGCGGGTATTCGGGATACGGAGCTGTCTGGCTGACCTGAGCCGACCAGGGTGTATCGAGGGTGGCTTTCAACTGAGGCTGGGACATGATCATGGCTGCTGCGAGTGCGATTCCGGTCATAAGAGGGGGTCCTCGGAACTGCTCGGATTCTACTCATCGCACCGGACGTAGTACACTCTTAGACTCGAAAATGGAGCACCACCTGAAGGCGATCACCATATTGAGGGTATTCGCAATCGTTTTGACGATGGTGGGGCTCGTACTCTCAGCCTGGACAGGAACCAGAACGCGGATTCAGCCACTGAGAACAAAGGATGTTATGTCGATTCACCAGACAGAACCGTGGACTGCACAGTGGATCGGCCTGCCTGACGAGGCGCTTGGACTTGATCGGCCAAATTCCTGGTTCTGTTT